>JASCXY010000313.1 GCA_030012235.1 Balneolaceae bacterium ANBcel3
AAACCTTTATCCAGCTATGCCATTGACTGGCAGGATGAGAACCTGTTTGTTCCGCTTAATCCGAATGAAGTAACATTGGGTGCTGTTCTCGATAGAGATCATGGTTTAAAGATCTATGACTCGTATTTATATATGGTACGTATGATTACAGAAGATGGAGTTGACAGAGAGGCTCTTCTAAGATACAATCTTGAAACAAAGCATATCTATGAGTTTCGGCATGAGCTCCTTCCAGGTACTATCAGATACGATGTTGGAGTTAATAAATTAGTTGTTCCTGTATCATCGCCATCATCATGGTCAGAGAGGTTTACGGGTATACTTATTTATGATTTGGAGAATCATCGCTATGTAGTCTTCAAGTCTCTTGAAAGACAAATAGCCAGAGGGTTTATGATACTTTCTGATAATACGCTGATTACATCTGAACCACCTTATGACTGTTGCGAGTATATTGTCACTCGCCGAGAACTGGAGACACTGGAGACGATCTTGAGAAGTCAAGTAGGTTATGAGTATTTCAGTCATGGTTCTCGATTCAGAGAGTATGGAAATAATCCGTATTTCTCAAGGGTGTATTATCATCCCGTTTTAGGAAATTATTATTATATAACACATTTCACTTCTTCAAATACACTTGGCGGCGGCTTGGAGCTGAAGCTTAAGTCCAGCTTCAATGATTTTTCAATCACGGATGAATATCGGATCGTTGGAGGTGGATTAATCGAGGTTGAGCTTGGAATGTATTATGATGGTGTAGATTATATGGGTAAGCTGGCCGCATTTAGTAAAACAGACAGGGATGATATTTTAGTGATTCTCCCGGATGTGCCGGGTGAAGTTCTCACGATGAAAATGGTGGATGATGAACTCTATTTTATGGGAACATTTTCCGAACTTGGCGATAGTTCAACAGCCGGAGGTATTGCTAGCTATCACTTTGAAACGGGAGAATACAGAACCTTTAATTCGGGTGTTAACGGATTTGTGAATACCGCTGAAGTCACCGATGGCTGGTTTATTATTGGTGGCGACTTTTCAATAGATAATGATGCTGAAACCATTCATGATTTGGCTTATTGGGATGATGATGATGAACAATGGCGTGCATTTGAAGTAGATTATAGCGAACCAGAGCAAAGCGAACCAGAAGAAAATGAAACTCCTTCAGCCATTGCATTGCATCAGAACTATCCGAATCCATTTAACCCTGCAACACAAATCAGTTATGACTTGCCCGAACCGGCCTCTGTTAGTTTGACGATATATACTATAAATGGTCAGCCAGTCAGGACATATGATGAAGGCTTTAAAGAATCAGGCAGGCATGAGATCACCTTCGATGGCTCAGGCTTGGCAAGTGGAGTTTACCTGTATCGTATATCCATAGATGGCAAGATAATAACCCGGAAGATGATGCTCCTGAATTGAACGTATATCTAATTACATTCGTGGTGTTATTTTGCTCGGTGACACCCTCGGTTTTGGCACAAAACGATTCAAGATTTATATTTAATCTCGAAACTGGACCGGTATGGCAAAGTCTAAATGATGTGCAGATCCCCAACTCCGAGAATGGTACCAGATTTTCTTTGGCCGACCTTGCAGGAAAGGGATATTGGCCTCCTGCCCGGCTTTCTATCATTTGGAATGTAAGTGAGCGGCATAGCTTGCGGGGGCTGCTTGCTCCACTATCATATACCGAAACGGGTGTTTTTGCAAACGAAGTGGATTTCGCAGGAAAAACCTATCTCCCCGGTACACCGCTTGATGCTACCTACAAATTTAACTCCTGGCGTTTAGGTTATCGTTACCGGCTTCTTAATCGTGAATCCTTGCGTTTATCCGTTGGTTTTACAGCAAAAATCCGTGACGCAAAAATCGAGTTGAGCCAGGAAAACACTACCAGCAAAGATACGGACTTGGGGTTTGTGCCACTTTTGGCACTTGGTTGCGATTGGCAATTTGCCAGGGATTGGCATGTGTTATTTGATGCAGAGGGATTGGCTGGTGGACCCGGTCGTGCGTTCGATATCGCTCTAAAGGTGTATTATGCGATAAATGAAGATTGGGGCATTGGTGCCGGTTACCGAACACTGGAGGGCGGAGCGGATGTCGAATCTGTTTATAATTTTGCCTGGCTGCATTATGCGGTTTTGTCGGCAACGTATAGCTT
>JASCXY010000314.1 GCA_030012235.1 Balneolaceae bacterium ANBcel3
CGCTCTTTTTCTGTACCCTGGATATAGGCACTCAGTTTTTCGTTTTCCAGGCGATGGACTTTATCAGCCAGTGTTATTTGTTTTTTTTCCAGAAACCGGACCTGCCATGCCAACCCAAAACTCAGAAAAATGATCTCCATTACGGATCCAATTTGAATGGGAGAAAAAAGCAGGTCTGGTATTCGGATGAGTCCAAATTCCCCCATAATAAAGATGATACCCGCGACAAAAATGAAAGAAAAGGCAAGGATAAAAAGCACCGCTGTATTTCGTTCAACGCTCAGATACTTAAAGGCAACCCACAACGCTAGACTGATGGAAGCAATGACATCAAAGTAGAGCAGATACAGGATATAGGTTACATGCTGTTGGGCAAAGCTGGTAAAAAAGGTATGTGTGAAAGCAATTCCGACTATTATGGCACAAAGAATCCAAAAAAATCGATGAACCAGCGGATAATTTTCATAGGTCCTGAAATAGGACATGGTGAAAAGGATAAAAGTGAAGACCAGGAAGTAACTCAGGCCGATGCGTGATGCTCCTCCGATCGTCGCTGAACCGGGATACAGATATTGGTGAGCCAGGCCTATATCCACAAAAACAAACAAGCCAACGCTCAAAACATAACAAAAATACCAAAAGTAGATGCGCTGCCATGTAAACAAAAAAGCAATTAGACTTGTCAGAACGATAATCCCAAAAATCCCAAAGTATAAACCAAAAAAGGCATAATGACGCTGCTGCACCGAATTAAAATGCGTCATATTCCACAAACGGACAGGGTACTGAATAGAAGAACGCCTTTTATCGAATAGTAAAAGAACATCTTTATTCGTCTCATTTGTCAGGTTCAGATCAAAAACGAAATTAAAATGAGGAATCGGCCGCGTTGAAAAAGGACGGGTTCTTCCAGTTACTGCGCGTTCTGTCCATTCTTCTTTGCCCTGGTGAGAGTGAATACGGGTATACAGGCGAACGTGATTAATGTGATTATTTTTGACTTCGAGGTACCAGGTTTTAAATTCTGAATAGTTGGTAAGAGAGAAGCCCATCCAAACAACGTTTTGAGTAAACCCATAATAGTAGTCCCCTGTGGTTTGTGACTTTTTCACACGTTTCCAGGCGTCCTCCGGAGTGATCATCCCGGCCGTTGTATCGACGGCAGCCATTTGAGTAATGAAGGTACCACTAAGATCCCGGTAAACAGTAATAGGGGACATTTCTGTCACAGATTTTGTTCGTGACGCATAAATATCCACCTCTGATTGCATCGAATTGGCGATTTGTATCGGAGATGCCATCGAAGTCGTTATAAAAACAGCACAGCTCAACCATAAAAAAAGCTGAGAAACAATATAATAACGACAAATTACCATTCCCTAAGCCAGGCCGTTGGAATAAGCGTAAGTGATCAACGCCTTCATATTGGACAGGTTAAGCTTCTTGTAAATATTCCGCCGGTGGGTATTGACCGTATGTGGGCTAAGAAACAATTGAGCTGCAATTTCTGCTGAAGTCTTTCCGGATACGGTCAATTGTATGATCTCTTTTTCACGAGCGGTTAAGAAAAGAGCCTGGGCATCCAGATCATCCTCTTTTTGTGTATATGGCAGGTTCTTAAAGTAAATCCCGCCATTTGTAATGCAATCCATGGCTTCCAACAGTTCTTTTTCGCCAAAATCTTTCAGCAAATACCCGCCTGCTCCCATCTCCCTTACTTTTTTAATCAAGACAGGATCATGATGCATCGTAAGGATAAGAATTCCGGTATTTGGATACCGGGATCTGATTTCAGGAAGCAATTCGATTCCGTTTCGATCCGGTAGATTTAAGTCCAGGAGCAGAATGTCCGGCGCCTTCTGCTCTAATGCCTCAGACAATGCTTCTGCTGATTTGTAGAATTGTACCGGTTTGTATTTCTTCGAATTAGAAAAAATACGCAGTATGCCATCAATAACGATTTGATGGTCTTCACAAAGGTATACGGAGCAGGTCATCTTTACCCTTTTTAGATTAAAGAAGCGCAGTTACTACATTAAGCCGGTATACTTGCAATAGCTCTAATCCATGGTGATCTGAAATGGATTGCACGCTGGAAGGTTTATGGGGTATGCGATTTCATGCATAACAAAAAGATATAAAAATTA
>JASCXY010000315.1 GCA_030012235.1 Balneolaceae bacterium ANBcel3
CGCAAGACGTCAATGGACGATCCATGGCTGGTGTTAGATACCCTTCTGGCCACTCAATCGGCATATACGGATACCCTGGTTCATCAGGGAACTATGTACTATTACTCGCTGCGTGCGGTCGATTTTAGTGGAAACGAGTCCGGTTTCGCCCATCCGGTCGCTGCGCGTCCCTATGACAGCGGAGTGCGTCCACCGGTGGAACATATACGCGTTACCCGTAATACTGAAGACGAAACCGTGCAACTGAGCTGGGAGTATCCTCTGGAAGGAGAGGACGTGTTCTTTGTTATCTATCGGCAGAATGAACGCGGGCAGTTTTTACAGCATCAGCGGACATATCAGCGAACATATGAAGAGTCATTATCAAACGAAGACGGGGCGGTATTTGCAGTCAAAGCTTTTACAACCGACGGGGGACAGTCGCGGCTAAGTGAAGCCGCTGTCGTTCCTGATAGATGAGGCTCCTTCTCGGATTTGGAGGTTTTCTTTCATCCTTATTATGCTATGTAAAGATGGAAATAAGCCATTATTATGGCAATCGGCCGCGGTTTAAACATTCAAAAAAGAGAAGTTGACGAAGAGTCAACTCTTACCCCGAAAAGCCTGAATCTGCCAGGCTTTCCCACATACGTACACCAGGCTTTATTACTTTCTTCTTGAAAAAAGCATTCTTGCTGAATACTTGCTAATGGTGTATTATAGACACATAAATAATTTTTCCTGTTGTCTAATCTATTATTACAGTACTTCTGCCATGAAAAAAAGTACCTTTCTTCCGTTTTTCTGTTTACTCGCGCTTCTTTTAAGCGTTCATGCGTGCTCATCTGAATCCGATACGATGGATCTTCCTATTGTAGAAACCACTTCAGGAACCATTGCCGGAAACTTCAATGACGGTGTCTACGCATTCAAGGGTATTCCGTATGCTCAGGCCGATCGGTTTATGCCGCCACAGAAGCCGGACTCCTGGGAGGGAGTGCGTGAAGCTACGAGTTTCGGGCCCATTGCCATGCAGGTAAACAGCTGGTCGGACGAATCGGATATGGATGAAGAGCAGTTGTTCACGGTGAATGTGTGGACTCAGGGCGTTAATGATGGCAAAAAGAGGCCGGTTATGTTCTGGCTCCATGGAGGAGGTTTCAGCGTAGGAGGCAGTGACGATCCGATTTCTCATGGTGAAATGCTTGCCAGGCAGGGCGACGTGGTTCTGGTTTCAGTAAATCACCGGCTTAATATTCTTGGATTTCTGGATTTGTCACCTTTTGGTGAAGCGTATGCGCACTCTGCAAATGTGGGGATGCTGGATGTGATCGCGGCACTTCAATGGGTGAATCAAAATATTGAAAAATTTGGCGGTGACCCTGACAATGTGACGATTTTTGGAGAATCTGGTGGCGGCGGAAAAGTAGGTACCTTGATGTGTATGCCAGAAGCAAAGGGCCTGTTTCATAAAGCCATTATCCAAAGCGGAACGCTCATAAATGTTATGACCAAAGAGCATTCTGAAGCCGTTGGCCGGGCGCTTATGGAGAATCTGGGACTTGCCGGTGATGAGGTGAGTCGTCTGGATACCATCCCTTACAGGCGGCTTGTTGAAGCAGGGAATCAGGCGTTGGCACAAACGGTGGGAGTGAGAAGGCCGGGAACCCGAAGAATGTTTGGATTTGGACCTGTTCCGGATGGGGTGCATCTGCTTCAACAGCCGTTTACGCCCGGATTTTCCGACCTTTCCGCATACGTCCCCCTGCTGATTGGAACGACGTTAAATGAGATGGAGCGGACGGCCTACTCTGAAAAAGATCTTACGATGGAAGAGGCCAGAGAACGATTGAAAGAACGATATGGCGATAAGACGGATAAATATATTGCACTTTTTGGAGAAGCCTATCCAAACCATAGCCCACAGGATTTGCTATCAATTGATACCGTTTTTCGTCCATATACCATTATGGTAGCCGATGCCCGGTCAACCCAAAGAGAAGCGCCGGTTTACTCCTATCTCCTGACCTGGAAAAGTCCGGTGGAGGATGGTTCGATGGGTTCGTTTCATGGTCTGGATATCCCTTTGGTTTTCAACAACATTGAGCGCGGCAAGCATTGGACCGGAGATGGACAAGAGGCCCGGGAGCTTGCCGA
>JASCXY010000316.1 GCA_030012235.1 Balneolaceae bacterium ANBcel3
GGTTCTTCTCGTTTCTCAGAGGATAACCGCTGGGGGTATTTCCCTTCGTTTGCTTTTGCGTGGAGCCTGCACAGGGAGCCCTTTATGCGGGATATTCAGAATCTGTCCCAGTTGAGGCTGCGACTGAGCTATGGAGTGACGGGACAGCAGGATATTTTGCAGGGGAACTACCCATATCTGGCTCGTTACACATTCAGTGAGCCTACCGCAGATTATCAGTTTGGCGATGAGTTTGTTCAGACGCTCAGGCCGGAAGGGTATAACAGTGAGCTGAAGTGGGAAGAAACGACAACCTACAACATCGGTCTTGATTACGGGTTTTATAATGACCGGCTCAGAGGTTCTGTAGATGTCTATCACAGAGAAACCAAAGACCTTCTGAATGTGATTCCAGTTCCTGCAGGCACCAATTTTACCAACCTGATTATCTCCAATATCGGGACATTGGAAGTGCAGGGAATTGAGCTCAGCGTGACCGCTACTCCGATAGCGACACGGGAAACCAATTGGCAAGTCTCTATGAATGCTTCTCATAACATCAATGAGATTACGAGACTGACAGCGGTAGATGATCCTTCGTATATCGGTGTTGAAACGGGAGGAATTGCCGGTGGTGTTGGTAACAATATTCAAATTCACTCCGTTGGAAACCCGAGAAGTGCATTCTATGTCTACGAGCAGGTGTATGATGAGCAGGGCAACCCGATTGAGGGAGTGTATGTAGATCGCAATGGTGACGGTGTTGTGAATGAAGCCGATAAGTACAGGCTGGGAAGTCCTGATCCGGACTGGACCCTGGGCTTTTCTTCAAGCATTCAGCATCGTAACTGGGATGCCTCTTTTGCAGCCAGAGCTCAATTTGGCAACTATGTGTATAATAACGTTGCTTCCGAGTATGGCTTTTACAGAGATATGCTCTATGGCAGTTATTTAAGAAACTCTCCGTCGTCGGTAACAGACACCGATTTCTTTGGGCCAAGATTCCATTCTGATCATTATGTAGAGGATGCTTCTTTCCTCAGGATGGATTACATATCGGTCGGCTATACGATTGAAAACCCGTTCAATATTAATTCGATGGTGAGGGTTTCAGGTACCGTTAATAATGTATTTGTGATTACCAACTACAGCGGACTGGATCCCGAAGTGTTCGGAGGAATTGACAACGAAATCTACCCAAGACCCCGGACCTTCGTATTGGGTTTAAATCTTACTTTTTAATGACAACACCTAATATCCGATATTATGTTTAAAAGAAATTTTCAAATTCTATTTATCGCTTTGATCGTTGCATCGACACCGCTATGGTCGTCATGCACCGGCGATTTGGTAACTTCGCCGATCGATGACCGCGAAGTTACCGCGGATTTGGTATTCGACTCTCCGGAGAATTTCAGGAAAGTCCTTGCTAAAATGTATGCCGGCCTTGCTGTCACCGGGCAGGAAGGGCCTGCTGGAAATGCCGATATCCAGGGGATTGATGAAGGATTCTCCAACTATATCCGGCAATACTGGGTCGCTCAGGAAATATCGACCGATCAGGCAGTAGTCGGGTGGTCCGATCCGGGACTCCCTGAGTTTAATACTCAAAGCTGGGGTGCTTCCAATGACTTTGTTATGGCTCTCTACAGCAGGATCTTTTATCAGATTACACTTGCCAATGAGTTTATCCGGCATGCACAGGATGAAGACGATCCTGTGATTCAAGAGTATCTTGCAGAAGCACGGTTTCTTCGGGCGCTGAGCTATTGGCATGCACTGGATCTCTATGGTGGCGGAGTACCTTTTGTCACCGAGGAGGATCCTATTGGTGCGTTTCTGCCAGAACCTATCGGTAATGAAGCTCTCTTCTCATACATTGAAAGTGAACTGCTTGATATTGAAGAGGACATCATTGGACCGGGACAAAACCAGTATGGTCGGGCGGACCGTGCGGCCGTATGGACGCTGCTTTCCAAGCTGTATCTCAATGCCGAAGTGTATATCGGTGAATCTCGCTGGGACGAAGCGGTTACTTTTTCTGGCCGGGTCATCCAGGAAAGCGGCCATCAGCTTCACAATGATTATTCCCATCTCTTTCTTGCGGATAACCACCGTTCCGATGGAATCATCTTTGCTGTGCCATTTGA
>JASCXY010000317.1 GCA_030012235.1 Balneolaceae bacterium ANBcel3
CATGATCTCGGTATTACTGCCGGTGTGCAGATTAGCTTTGGCAGGTCAGGTGTGAGCTATCAGTCACACATGGATACGGGCGGTGGACACAGGTATCACTCGTATGGGGTACGCCTGGGTGCCCTGGACCGGAATATCAGGGATCACTATTTCAACAGAAACAAGCAGTATGTGGATGTTGCTGTAAGGGGATCGTTAGTGTACCAGAATTATCGCTTTTTTGACAACCGAACCACCTTTTTATCGATTCTGGAGTCTATTGAAATCGCTAAAAAGGATCCATCTGTCAAAGGGATTGTAGTTAATACAACAAATATGAACGTTGATCCTGCGAAAGCGTGGGAATTATATGAACAACTGGTAGCGTTCAGAGAAACCGGGAAAGAGGTGGTCGTATATGTTGAACGGGGCGGGATGAGCCATTTGTATTTGATCGCAGCGGCATCGTACGTGGTTATGGATCCTATGGGCACCATGCAAATCCCCGGTTATATTTTTGGAAGAACATATCTTGCGGAGTTTCTGGAAGAGGTTGGTATAGGTGTTCAGGAAATTCGAAAAGCGGATTATAAAACAGCGGCAGAGTCTTTCACCCGAACAAGTATGTCCGATGCCGAAAGAGAACAGATTTCAGCCATCGTAACTCAATGGTATGAAGGGATCCGGGAGATTATTTCCGAAGAAAAAGGATTGGAAGAAGACTTGTTTGATGACATGATCAACCGTGGCCTGGTTGTAAGTCCGGACGATTTGGTAGAGGCCGGGATTGTCGATACCCTCGCACGTTTCGATCATGTTCAGGGAATCCTGAATAAACTTGAGAACCGGCGTGTTTCAAGGACTTCCGCTCGCAGTCTGTACACCAATAACCTGCCAAGTGATACACGGTGGGGACCAGAAAAGGTGATCCAGGTGCTCTATGCAGAAGGTTCTACCAGCATGACCTCCGGAATCAGGGCGCGTGTTTTGGCCAATGCCATCAAACAAGCAGCAGCGAATCCTTCGGTAAAAGCTATTGTTATGAGGGTCGATTCTCCTGGCGGGGATGCTCTCGCATCGGATATTGTAGCGGAACAAATAAAAAATGCAGCGAACAGAAAACCGGTGATTATTTCTATGGGATTTGTGGCCGCATCGGGGGGGTACTGGATTGCTATGGAAGCCGATTCAATTGTTGCTACACCGCAGACCATTACAGGAAGTATAGGTGTTATTATGCCTCACTTGTATGACGATGGATTGCAGAGAAAACTTCGCCTGCATAGTGATTTTGTGAGCCGCGGTGAATCTGCGGACTTGTCTCACGGGCCTTCTTTGCCACTGATTGGCCTGCAACTGCCCGGAAGGCCGCTTAGGGAGGATGAAATGGAGCATTTCGATACTTACATTACCTCTATGTATGACCTCTTTATAGATCGTGTGGCCGAAGGCAGGAATCTGGAAGCGGATGACGTAAGAGAGATCGCCGGAGGAAGAGTGTGGACCGGCCGTGATGCCAGAGACAAAGGGTTGGTAGATGAACTGGGGGGATTACAAACAGCGATTCAAATAGCGAAAGAAGCTGCCGGAATTAAACCCGGTGATAAAGTAATACTTCAGGAAGGCCCTGCAACGCAACCGTTCTCATTGCCGATGTTACTTGGACAGGTTTTTACTTCAAGCGGAAACCGGATGTCTCAGACAACAACGGATCCCATGAAGAACTATATTGAAATGATTATCGATCATCATGGTCAGCCATTGATGATCATGCCGTTTGAAGAGTTCAGCTGGATCTATTATATACAGGATTGATAGGGTATTCTTCTGAATAGCTTTAAATAAAAAGGGTGTTGAATCAAGTATTCAACACCCTTTTTAATCTGTGAGAGGAATCAGAGTCCGAAAGCTTCTTAGATACTGACGTATTTAACGATATTAACCCCGTCGATATCCTGGATGAACTGAATATCCTTGTCTGTGATGGGCTCGTCAATGATAAAAGCGGTAATTGCTTGTTTTCTTTCAACATCTCTGCCGAGACTCAAAGAGGCAATATTGATTCCACGTTCCGAGCAGGCGCTGCT
>JASCXY010000318.1 GCA_030012235.1 Balneolaceae bacterium ANBcel3
GGACTCAAGCTTTCAGGACTGGCTTCTCAGATTGAACGACTTGTACTTGAAGCACATCAAAGCAGCCCGATTCAATATACCTTTCAGTCGGTTGATGTTCCGGATGATTTACCGGAAGATATTACCATCCAGATATTCCGCATTACTCAGGAAGGGATTCAGAATATCGAAAAGCATAGTCAGGCCCGAAAAGCAGAAGTGCAGTTGATCTGTCACTGTGACCAGCTGGTCCTAACCATCGACGACGATGGCAAAGGATTTGATGCCACGGCCGCATCTCCCAACGGAATCGGACTGGAGAATATTAAAAAGCGTGTCACCTACATGAAAGGAGAGGTTATGATCTCTTCCGTCCCCGGCTCCGGAACCGAAATGATGGTTATCATCCCTTTGGATGGGTACTCGTAAAAGTTTGTATTTATATCAGGTATACATAATGTATATAAAAAATACCTACTTATAAGTATTGTGGTCGAGGGGTATTGTTATCAATTTTGGTTTATTGAGAACTTTAACAATAAATATCAGATCAATACTATGAGAAAAAGATACGCTGCATTGTTCATATCTATGAGTATGTTGTTTTCCCTTTTACCGGTTGTCCATGCACAAATTCCCGGTGTCTGGGAATGGCAAAATCCATCTCCACACGGAAACCAGATCAACGACATCACTTTTTATAACGATTCGGGGTGGGCCGTTACAGAAGGGGGAATTATAATGAGAACGACCGATGGAGGAAGCACCTGGGAGTCAGAAAATACCGGATCGAACAACTCGGTAAATGCTGTTGTTTTTGTAAATGAGCATACAGGCTGGGCAGGCAGCCTTACCGGCGAAATTATGCATACCACCGATGGTGGCGTCACATGGGAACATCAGGCATCTATGGCCAATGGCGGTGTCAGAGATTTCCACTTTAACGACGATCATACGGGCTGGGCCGTTGGAAGCAATAACAGCATCTATACCACCAGTGACGCAGGCCAGACATGGACGGCGTATGATGGAATTGATGTTGACTTGAGTGGCTTTCAAAGCATTTCTTATCATTCGATAAGTTTTGACGGAGCCGGTAACGGCATCATGGTTGGGCGTATCAGCTCAAATAACAATCTCATCTTTCATACACATGACGGTGGTGATACCTGGGTGGATTCTTTTAGCACAGACACCTTTTACAGTGTCCAATTTGTAGCTGAAGAAACCGCCTATATTGCCGGAGTGGACGGGCTGGTTCGTATAACGACCGATGCCGGTGAAAACTGGACTACCCGGAGACTGGAAGAGACACCGACACTTTGGGATCTGCACTTCATCGATGAACAGACCGGCTGGGTGACCGGATCCAGCGGAAACATTATGAAGACGACCGACGGAGGGGAGACCTGGACCGATCAACGACCGGATGATAACAGAGAAACTAATCGTGCTGTATTCGCTATGGACAGCGACCGGGTCTGGACCGGCGGAGGCCTGGGGCACCTCATGCACTCTGGAGATGGCGGTGACACCTGGAGTAACTATGCGTCTTATGATGTCATCCCACCGTCTACTATATCTTCGGTTCATTTTTCTGATAATCAAAACGGTTGGATGAGCTCTTTTAGTGGCACTTGGGTTTGGGAAATAGTTCATCATTTATACTCAACAAGCGATGGAGGCGATACCTGGGAAGCAAATAGCCTGGAGTTAGATTTTAGGGTCAATAGTATTCATTTTGTGAATGTTGATGATGGTTGGATTGCAGGTAGAGATGGAGGCATCATGCACACGTCCGATGGCGGCGAAACGTGGCAGGAACAGGACAGCGGGACGGAAGAGCACTTGAATACCATCTTTTTTTATGATGCGCAAAACGGTTGGGCTGTAGGGGACAATGGAATTGTACTCCACACCCGGGACGGAGGCAGCTCATGGGTGCATCAGTCAGCCGGAGAGACCGACGATTTAAACGATATCATGTTTATTGATGTCCAAACCGGTTGGCTGGTTGGAGATGACGGGATTATCAGGAAAACGACCGATGGTGGTGAAACATGGGA
>JASCXY010000319.1 GCA_030012235.1 Balneolaceae bacterium ANBcel3
TGACATCCACGGCAACCTGCGTATCCGGATAGTTTTCAATAATCTGATCAATATTTTGAAGAGCTTGCTGATAGAGAGTATACGCTTCCGCCGGGTCATCCTGCTCCAGTTTCAGTGCCTGCTCGGTTAAACGGAAGGCCTGAACAAAAAGGCGGTTTGCTTCACGGTCGGTATCCTTCGGAGTACTGCACTGTACCAGAAGTCCACCAAGCACTATGAGCAAGAGTAGCGGTTTAAATAAGTACGTTACGGTCATGAATCGAAATACATCTGAGATCCTGAAAATATCACGCATATAAAATACAAGGAATACCGTCCATTTCTGAATTTAATTAAAAAGGGATAACGTAGTTTTTTTGTCTTTATGAACAGATGACATATATTGTACATATTATACAAAAATAGATGGCATATGTATGAAGACTTTTGTTCTCTCCGGTAATACAGGAAAACGAAAAAATACGTATCAGATAGCGTACAAGGAGCTATTGAATGATGCTCAATACGATGCGGTAATGCATCATTTCGGGTATGGCCTGGTAATAGCCGGAGCAGGTACCGGAAAAACAAGAACGCTGGTATACCGGGTTGCCCGATTGGTAGAAGATAGCGTAAAACCTGAACACATTTTGTTGCTGACCTTCACTCGCAGAGCAGCCGCGGAAATGCTTGATCGATCGGCAGCATTGCTGGATGAACGATGTAAAAATGTCCGCGGAGGAACGTTTCACCACTATTGCAATCAATTGCTACATCGATTTGCAGATGTTATCGGTTATCCGGAAACGTTCACCTTGCTGGATCAGCAGGACAGCCAGGATGCTCTGCAGTTTCTTCGTTCACCATTCGTAAAGAAAAATAAACTGAAACGGTTTCCACAAAAGCAGACCCTTCAGTCGATTATATCTACATCTGTAAATCGTCAAATTACGATGTATGAGGCATTAGCAAGGGATTACCCACAATTTTTAGATCAGCACGATCACATTCATGAGCTTGCCCTTTCTTATGCCACCTTCAAAGAAGAGCAGGGGGTAATGGACTTTGATGACCTGTTACTTCGTACCAAAGAACTTCTTCAAAAGGAGGAGGTTAGGCGTATTATTGCTAAAGAGAATCATTTTGTAATGGTGGATGAATACCAGGATACCAATGCGCTGCAGGCAGAAATCGCTTTTTTAGCCTCTTCGTATCATAAAAATCTGATGGCTGTTGGCGACGATGCGCAAAGTATCTATGCCTTCAGAGGAGCAGATTATCGAAACATTTTTCAGTTTCCGAAAAAGGCGGAACCGTGCAGGGTCATCACTTTGGAAAAAAACTATCGGTCAACGATGGAAATTTTAGGCCTTACGAACCATCTGATGAAGACTGCTCAGGAAAAATACGATAAAACCCTGTACTCCGATAAAACCCAGGGAGATCTTCCCGGACTGGTAAAAGCACCGGATGAGAGGGATCAGTCCAGGTTTGTTGCTCAAATGATCCTGCAACTCAGAGAGCAGGAAATCCCGCTTGGGGAGATGGCAGTCTTATTCAGGAATGGGAGGGATTCATATGATCTTGAATGGGAGCTGAATGCGATGTCGATCCCTTTTCGAAAGTACGGCGGACTCAAATTTGAAGAATCGGCACATATTAAAGATCTGATTGCACATCTCAAAGTGGTGATTAATCCGGAAGATCAAATGGCCTGGAGCCGAATTTTGCAGCTCCTGGATGGATTGGGGCCTAAAACAGCCGATGAATTGATTTTTTGGCTGAAGAGTAACAAAGAAAAATCTCTGCAAGAATACATTACTACCAGCAATACCTTCAAAAAAGGCATAAAAACACTGGGGGAGTTGCTATCAAGCATAAAGGAGCATTATTTCAATCCAAAAGAGGCCATTCGCCTTCTTGCAGAGTATTACCGTCCAATGTGCGAGAAAAAGTTTGATGATTTTCCAAAAAGGTGGAAAGATCTCGAGGCATTTATTCTTTTATGCACTTCGTTTTCAAATTTGGATGAAATGGTACAGCAACTGATACTGGATCCAATAGA
>JASCXY010000032.1 GCA_030012235.1 Balneolaceae bacterium ANBcel3
GAGCATACAGTTGCCATACCTTATGAAGACATCCCCGGCTTTCCTAATACAGCCGTTGCAGGACACGATGGGGTTCTTTATGCCGGTATTCTTAAAAAAAAGGTTGTACTTGCATGGTCCGGCCGGTTTCACCTGTATGAAGGCCACGCACTGGAAACTACATTACTTCCCGTCCGCCTTTCCCATAGTCTGGGATGCAGAGCTCTCATTGTGACCAATGCTGCCGGAGGAATTAACCCCCGATACCGGGTCGGAGATATCATGCTTATTGATGATCTGATAACGTTCATGGGAAAGGTGAGCCCCTTCCGTAAAAAAATTCTTGCCCGATATCATCCGGACAGACGGGCATCGGACATTCACAGACTGGCGGCTGAACGAGGAATAGCTGTTACGCGTGGTACGTACCTTTTTACCTACGGACCCACATACGAAACCAAAGCAGAGGTTCGGGCTTTTCGGGTCATGGGTGCCGATGCGGTTGGAATGTCAACCGCAGCAGAACTGGCAGAAGCATCCCGATTGGATATGAACACACTGGGCATTTCATTGATTACAAACCAGGCCACAGGAATCAGTGAGGAAAAACTGGATCATGAGGATATTAAAAAGGCAGCTTCTTTGAGTGAAAAAAAGTTTATTTCCCTTATCTCCACGATCATAACGCATCCTCAAAGCCCTATTTACTCTTCGTAGTGCTTCAAATACTTTTCCAGGCTCGTTTTTTTTCGGGCACTTTCGCTGCTCATATATCTGACCTTCCCAAATACAGGACGCTCCGGCCCCCAGGCCCGGTCAAACCGCCCCAAAGTCCAAAATATTCCTGAATAACTATTGGGATCCCTTCCATCAAGGGCGTACAGATTATTTAGCTCGATCATCACAGAAAGTGCCGTCTCCGGATCGGGAGTCCATTCCAGTATTTTTTTACCCCACAGCATCCTGAGGTATCCATGTATCCGCCCTTCCTCCCTGAGCTGTCGTTGGGCTGCATTCCACACCGGGTCATGCGTTTTTGCCTCTTCAAACTCCTGCAAAGAATATATATATGCCCTTGGATCGGTGGCATGTTCATTCAGAGTCTCCAAAGCCCAACTGGGAAGCGATGAGTAGCGGTCATAATCGTGCCGGTGATAGGCAAAATGAAATCCTGTTTCTCTCCAGGTAATCAGTTCATCCAAAAAAGAACCAACCGCAGCATGGCCACCCCAAAAACCCGCCCTCTTTCCTTCAACAGGCCGTACCTGATCAAGTTGCCATCCATCCGGCTGGACAGCCAATACCTGTTTTACTATTTCATAGGATGAAATTTTACCTGTATGGAGCCATGGACTCAAACGGCTTGTTCGATCCTTATCCGGATGATTACGGTCATCGTCATACCATAATAAATCTTCCTGTACGAACTCGTGCATCCTGTCTAAAGCAGCTGCTCTTGTGCCGGGTGTCTCTACCGCTTCAATCCGCTGAACTACTCTTCTCAAGCCCAAAAGATATTCTTTCATGCGCTCCTTGCTTTGCAAAATGGCAAACCCTTTCTCCCTCATTGTTGACAACTCCTCTTCAAGAGTGACGTCTCCGTATGAACCAAGTCCTTTTAAGGGGTTCTCTTCCGGTGGACTGGACAGGCACTCGCGCATTTTCTTTTGCATTAATTTCCTGAAAATAAACGCCGAGTAGGGATCCTTTTCTGTAAGCTTCATCGGGATAATCCCCGAAGAGTCAACGGTATGAAAAGGAAGCGACAAGAGGCTTTGAAACCGTAAGTTACGCTGACGCATAATAAAAACCGGATATTCATCACTGATGAGCAGTGAAGCCTTCTCACACAATCGCTTCACAACAAACTCATATTCTCCGCTTTTTGACTCCGGAAAGGGAAAATAACAGAGCTCTTTTCTTTCACGCATCAGGCCTGCATGCTCTGCCATGCCTTCCAATAGGAACATGGTAGTTCTGGCCGTTGCCCAGGGATAATCTGAAGCGACTCCCTCCAGTATAACCAGAGGTTGTTTTAATTTATTAGCCCATGCAACGGCATAGTCAAGTGCATAGTTATATTCAAAGCGCCGGTTTATCTGCATCCAATACAAAACATACTGCCCTCGCTTTGGCGGCCCATCAATCCGAATATGCTTCCTGAACTGATTTATGTTCTTATACATAATCTAACCTCTTGTTCTTTTAATCTCTTTTATATCACAACACAGAAATCCTAAAAATCATTGCCGAACAACAGATCGCCATTACTTCACAAAATTTCATTTCCAAAAATGGATGTTCGATGCGGAACGTGAGAATTTGCTGTGTCGTTGAAACAGATAAAGGCTTCCCAATGTATTACCACAATGTGCCTGATCACTTTACTATTTGACTTAAATCGGTAAACAGAAGACAAGAACGTATCCGGAATTTATACATTCGTTTTTTTTCGTTCATACTCACCTTATTAACTACAGAAGACCACAGGAGGCCACATGGAACTCTTGGAAATAATTCAAACGACCATCGTCTATTTACTTATCACCATCGCCGGTATCTTCGTGATTGTTAACCCGCTCACGACATCGTTTGTTTTCATGTCGCTGACTACAAAAATGAGTGAGGAAGAAAAACAACAATTAGCGTTAAAATCCACAAAAATAGCAACCAGCCTTTTCTTTGTTTTTGCTCTTCTTGGAGGTATAATTTTTCAGCTTTTCGGAATTACCCTTGCCGCTTTCCGGATCGCCGGAGGGATCATTTTGTTCGGTATAGCTATGGGTATGATCCAAAACAAGAATAACTCTAAAAATAAACCCGGCACATCCGAAGGACAAATAGCGGATGATATTTCGGTGATCCCTCTTGCAATTCCTTTTATAAGCGGGCCCGGTTCCATTGCAACCGTAATGATCCTGACCAGTGAAGCCCCGACTATATATCACACCATTCTGGTATTTTTTGCCGTTTTGGTAACTACGGTCAGCTGTTACTACTCCATGATCTACTCTAAAGTTATCGTCCGTTATTTGGGAGACAGCGGAAAAGAGATTATTACCAAAATATTCGGGCTTATTCTGGCTGTGATCTCGGTACAGTTTGTCATCAATGGAGTAGCAAATGTGATAGTGGATTATGGAATTTTTGAAATTCCGGGTATAGATCCAGGACCTGGATTTGAATCTGATTAGTCATAGATGAACTGGTATTTACCCGGGAAGTGTTTATAATAAATAAGTAAGCATAGTTTTTTATAAAACAAATCCGAAACAATGGTGTCTCATTCGGCGTAGGAATACTAAAAACAGAATCATTCACCAAAAGAATCCCAAGCTATGAAACGAAAATTGAAAAAATCAGCGTCTGACAAGGTCTTATTGGGAATATGTGGTGGTATTGCCGAATACTTTGGATGGGACAGCACACTTGTTCGGGTTGTTTTTGTCCTGGCTGCAATATTTGGAGTAGGTTCATTTGCTCTATTTTACCTTATTCTTGCAGTTATAATGCCCAGAACCTGAACCAGAACGCTAACTCCCGTTCATGAAATTTGGATTGATCGGCCCCGGCCATATGGCCGCAACATGGGAACAACACCTGCGCAGAATTACAGGTGTGCATGAGGTGATTATTGCCACTGATATAGATGCACTGGATGTTGTCGACGGGTGTATTCTCCTGGATGAACCGGATGCTTCACGGCCGGTAAATCCGGTTCTTCCGGATGCACTAAAGAAAGGGTATCATATCTTGCGTATCGGGCCGGTACCCACACAGGAAGAGATTGTCAAACACCTGGAAAAAACCGCTTTAGAAGCCGGTTGTATTCTTATGTTTTCCATGTGGGCTCATTACGCCCCATCCACCCGCTTTCTTTTTAATCATGTCAGGCCTCCCAAAAAAATTCATATTCACCGTGAATGGCCCGGACCGGCATTTACTCCGGATCCCATGACTCTTTACCGAATCATTCTCGAAGAAATTTCACTTTGTCTCGAGTGGAGTCATTCACGGCCGGTTGCTATTAACGGACTTCATTCTCTGGATTACTATTTGAATGCCCCCGAATACGCCATGCACCATATTCAAGTCTTGTTTGAAAATGATGCCTCGGCGACACTTTTTATTAACCCATTCGGACTTGAAGACCGTCAGTCACGGTTTGTCACCGGTGAAAAAATGGCGGCTGTTTACCATATCAACCACCAGGTAGTGAAAAAATGGTTATTCGGGCCTCAAAAACAATCTCATATCCCGGAAGTTCTTCATTTTGAAAACAAAGAACCTGCTCAAAACCTGTTATCTCATTTTATCCGGTCGGTTCGAACCGGGAGCAAGCCCCTATTTGGAATAGAAGAGCTGTGTAGGCTCATATCTGCCGTTCAACGATTTTCGCAATGAATTGTTTCTCAGGCTTTTTTTATATATCGTAAGGTAGTTATTGTCAACAGAGTGACAGGAAATCCAATTTCTAACGCTCACGTCTGTTGTTGTTTCTCCATCTTTTATTATACAACCAAATGGTACAACATAAATCTACCTTATGGTTTTTCATTATAAAAGATTGCGTATTTTAAACTCATAGCTGAAACCACTTCCCGGGCAGCCACCGGTACTCTTTTCAGTTTTTCACCCTTTGTACGCTCTCATGATGGATAATTGATGTGAAGCGTACTTATGTTGATTACAAAACGAATGTATATTATTACTGTTCAAAATTAATTCTCTACTGATGAAAAAATCACTTCTGCCATTAATAACTATCATTGCCGTTGGGCTTCTTCTGAATGCATGTGCCGATGACGAGCATGTCACTGTAACCGAAGACGGACTTGAAATTACGGACACCTTGGTGGGTGAGGGTAAAACCGCTCAAGAGCAAGACTATCTTTCCATTCATTTTGAAGCTTCTCTTGAAGACGGCACCATATTTGAATCTACATACCAAAATCAGTCCGGCCCAATCGATGTACAGGTTGGTGTTGGAGCACTTCCCATTGAAGGATGGGATCGTGGTATGATCGGTATGAAAGAAGGGGGAAAACGGACCCTCGTGATCCCTCCGGAACTTGCCTTTGGAGAAAGCGGACACCCCGGTTTTATCCCTCCGAATGAAACCATAACCATTCGTGTAGAACTTCTTTCCGTTACCCGGCCACCAACACCCTGGGCGGTTGATGAAAATGGAATTCAAACAACCAGCTCCGGACTGCGGTATTACGTACATGAAGCAGGTGATGAATCTGTAAGCCCCAGTGAAGGAGACGTTATCGCCGTTCATTACTCCGGTTATTTAGAGAGTGGACAAATGTTTGACAGTTCCATCATTCGAAATGAACCCTTTGAATTTACCGTCGGCATTGGCGACGTCATTCAGGGTTGGGATGAGGGCCTGCTGGATATGAATGTCGGTGAACGAAGGACTCTTCTTATTCCAGCCGAACTCGGATATGGTGAAAACGGTGCAGGTGGCGTTATTCCTCCTAACGCAACGCTCCGATTTGATGTTGAGTTAATTCAAATCATGTAATTATTTTCTATGGCTCCTACCATTGTACGTTTTCTTCAAGTAGATGCTTTTACAAGAAAGCCTTTTACCGGTAATCCGGCAGGTGTCGTACTGGACGCCACCAGCCTGAAAGGATCGGATATGATCCGGATTGCACGTGAACTGAATATCTCCGAAACGGTCTTCGTCCTCCCGGCAGAAAATGAAAATAACGACTTGCGGATTCGTTGGTTTACCCCAACACAGGAAGTGAATCTCTGTGGTCATGCAACCATCGCTGCGTTTCATGCTTTGGCAGAAGAAGGCCGGTTCGATTTACAGGTAAACGAACCTCAGTCGTTTCTGGTAGAAACCCAAGTGGGCGTCTTAACGGTCGATGTTGAGTGGTTCGATATGAGGCCCTATATCAAATTGAG
This sequence comes from Balneolaceae bacterium ANBcel3, assembly GCA_030012235.1. Taxonomy (GTDB): domain Bacteria; phylum Bacteroidota; class Rhodothermia; order Balneolales; family Natronogracilivirgulaceae; genus JASCXY01. The sequence continues at coordinate 5,908 of JASCXY010000032.1, forward strand.
CCTTCCAACACCCGCTTTTTTCCCTTATCCCGGAGACATTCGCTATCTGTGCGGTGCACTCGGACTTGCGGATATCGAATTGAGTCAAAAAGTCAAACCGCAAATTACAGGAAGCGGACTCTGCTATGTTCCTGTAAAAAACCTGGACAGCCTGGAAACACTTGAACCCAACCAGCACTTGCTGAAGAACCTAAACGACCGACACGATCTCAGTGGGTTTGCCGTAGTTACTACGGATACCGGTGATATGAAAGCCGACTGGGTCATGCGCTTTTTCGCACCTTCTCTTGGAATTTTTGAAGATCCGGTAACCGGTACGGCCAACGGCCCGATGGGTGCTTTTCTCTGGAAAAACGGTTTTTTGGATAAAAAGAAAAAAAACTTCACGTTTCAAGGAGCGCAGGGAGGAAGTATCAACAGGCCTGGAATTGTCAATGTCAACATGTTGATAAAAGAAGACGAGGTGAGTGTTCTTCAAATAGGTGGCGAAGCTGTAACCGTAATCGAAGGAAATATTCGGATGCACGGTGATTCGGCCAGCTCGTTTTAGATGACCATTCTATTATGAATGCCGGGAAGAATATTAAGATAGATAAGTCTCTTAAAGAGCGCTGGGAGATGTTTTTCTCTCAGAGAAAGGAAGGGCTGACGGATCATCTAGGTATTTCTGTTACCCAAATTGAAAAAGGGTCTGTCCGGGGAGTTATGCCGGTCACCCAAAAGGCCTGCCAGCCTTTTGGCCTGCTTCACGGGGGCGCCTCGGTGACTTTTGCTGAAACACTGGCTTCTTTTGGGAGCTGGATTCTCCTTAGCAGCCCAAGAGCAAGAGCGTCTGCGGTGGAAATCAATGCTAACCACATCAAGCCCGTTTCAAAGGGTCAGCTTGAGGCAGAAGCTACCCTGGTACATCAAGGAAAAAGAATTCATGTCTGGACCATTCAGATAAAAAATGCCGAAGGACATCTTGTCTGCACCAGCCGGTGTACGGTATCCGTCAATGATGAAGCGAATTAACACTTCGTTTTCTTTTCCAGCCTATAAAGAAATATACGATCGACGCAGAAAGAATAGTCCCGCCTGAAATAAAAACAAAAAAGCACGGCCAAATTCTCCCCGTATCAACACCGCCTGTTCCGGCTTATCCGGATGATAATATGCTTTTATAGGTTTTCCAGGCGGAGTGAAAGTTTGATAAAGTTGCTGTATTTCATGACCACTTCGTTCCAGTCTGTCACTAAAAGAAATCCGGGTTCCAGTGTACCGGGTAGTGCCGACAGTATACTCATATTGAATGTACAACTCCTGGTCTTCCGCACCCCGACGCTCAACCCTGCATTCAATCACCGTAGCCCGGGTTTCGATCCAGTTCCGGCCCTCATGTTCGAACCTCAGAGAAGTTATTCCAGAATACGTCAGATATAAACCAACCAACAAAAATATCCCTGAAAGGACTGGAGAGCCTGCCCTATCTCTTTTATCAATCATGTTAGTTGCTCAGACTCCGAAGTTGCACCACATGATTCATTGGTGTCGATGTACCGGATTACATACTGAATGAACTCCCTGCACCTGTTCTTCAATCCCTGTTCTACAAACTGTCTCTGGCCTTCACTGGTAGATAAATCGCAGCTCCCCAACAAATCCCGGCAATATACCGATCCATATACTTTCTGAAAATCATTCATAAGGGCCCGAACGTGCGCATACGTTTCTTCTTGTTTCTCCTTATCATCGTTAACACCACGTCCACGATTCAACCCCAAAACCATAATGGCTCCGCTAAGGGCACCACAAACCTCTTGCCGGCGTCCCATTCCTCCTCCAAAACCATTCGTCAACTTAAAAACGATATCCCGGGACAACCTTTCATCTTCGATGAACGCTCCTGCCACAGACTGAGCACAATTATATCCCTGGCAAAAGAAATTATCTGCTTTCTGAACTCTATCCATAGTTGTCCTCGCCCAAAAAAGTAAACTACATCAAACGTTGTCAAAAGATTCTGTGGAGGCCTCTTCTTTTGATTGGTACGCTCTTCTAATGAACTCCGTCAAAGATTCAAAAACAGAATACATTACCGGGACAATAACAAGCGTCAAAAAGGTTGCAAACATCAGGCCGCTGATAATCGTAATACCCATCGGACCCCAGAACTGTGTGCTTTCCGTTCCAATTTTGAAGTCAGGGTCAAAGGATGTCAACAGGCCGATATAATCAATATCAATTCCGAAAGTCAAAGGCACAAGGCCTAAAATTGTGGTGGTTGCTGTCAGAAGTACGGGACGCAAGCGAATCGCTCCGGCTTCCACAATAGCCTCCATTTTACTCATCCCTTTATCCAACAATTGCTTCACATACTCGACCAAAACGATATTGTTGATACATACAATTCCGGCAAGGCTGATTACTCCCACAAAAACCATTACACTAAATTCTGTGCGAGTTACAATCAGCCCGAGAAATACACCTATCAAACTAAGGCCAACGGCAATCATAATAATAAACGGAGTAACCAGACTGTTGAACTTTGCGAGCAATACAAGAAAAATAAGAGCAAAACTAATCAGTAATGCCGTAGCCAAAAAACCAAAGCTTTCCTCCTGATCTTCACTTTCTCCCGTGTATTTCATGGTATACCCGGAAGGCATGGAAGCCTCGAAATCACGCAAGTACGCCTGAACAGACATAAGCACTTCGGGACCACTGTAACCCGGACCCGCTTCAGCCTCAACAACAGCTGTTCGTTGGAGATCCAGGCGTGTAATCCTGCCCGGACCGGTACCTTCTTCAAAATCTGCAACGGCTACCAATGGGACCTGCACTCCCATATGATTGATCGTAAGGTCTTTAAGATTGTCCAGGCTTTTTCTGTCCTCTTCACGTAAACGGACGACAATGTCATATTCATCTTCACCGTCACGAAAGGTACTTGCTTCAATTCCATTTACTGCAATTCGAATGGTTTGTGCAATATCCGCCAGAGTTAAACCAAATATCCGGGCACGCTCATGATCAATTTGTATACGATACTCTGGCGCTCCTCCACTCACATTATCTCTGACATCAACAAGTCCAGGGATGATCCCCGAAAACTCGGCATCCTGAAGTTTTTCCCTGATCTCTTTCGTAATTCTTTCCACTTGCTCAAAATCTTCTCCTGATATTTCAATATTTACAGGAGAACCCGTTGGAGGCCCCATTTCTTGTCCTTCTACCTGAATACGCAGATCCGGGATACCCTGAATTGCTTCTCTTATCCTTGCCATAGAAATACTGCTTGATTCTTTTCTGTCTGAAAAATCAATCAGGTTAAGTGAAATACGGGCACGCTCCGGGCTGGGTACGCCTGCACCAAATCCGTCTGTCGCAGCAATTCCAACATTCACCTGAACATTTTCTACACTTTCCCGGGTCAACAGACTATCCTGAAACAACACATCCAGTCGCTGTTGTATTTCTTTTACATAATCGTCCGTTGTATCTACATTCATTCCGATGGGACCTTCTATATTGATATCGATCCGGTTTGGATCTGTATCCGGGAAAAAGGCCACTCCTGCCGGAATGATATTAAAAACGAGAAGAATGGCAAACATGGCACCTAACGCCGAGTTCAACAAACGAGCCCGGTTATCTGTAAGAATCAACGGGGTCTTGCGTGTACGGAAAAGTCCCAAAAACCCAACCACAAAAATGATTGCCGGAATCACCATAATCACCCAAAACTCCATCGAAGTATATGAGGAGCCAAGTATGGAAAACCCGAAGAGCGTTAAAGCAAAAACCACAGCCGTAGCCGCCGCTCCCATCATACTATATTTTCCGCCAAGAAAGATGGACTCCAGAGAATGCAGAAGGATTCCAGCGACCCCAAGCAACAAAAATAACAGCCCTAAATACATGAGTGGAAGGGCTGCCGGACCGATGAATGTTGTTAATACCGCATAAAGTATAAATAAAAGAAATCCACCGGTAAAACAGGATAGTGCGAACATATTTCTTAAATACGCCCGCTTAACCGAATAGTTTCTTTGCAACATCCAGCTCAAAAACCGTTTATAGCCATCAATGAAAGCCGGGAAAAAATCAGCATTAAATTTCAGGCTCAGTGGTTTGATAATAAACTTATAAGTAACGACAAAAAAGATCACGGTTAAAACTAAAACCACAAAAGTGATGATGTTGCTGAGGGCAATAACAAGCATTCCGAAAAATGCGGCAACTCCTATGGATACTTTAGCAATAGTACTTCTTTCTTTCTTCTTGTCCGATGATACACGTACAAAGAATCCTGTTAAAGAAGGATAAATTATCAATGCGATAAAGAGAGAACACAACAACAAAATGATGAGGGTCATCGGCAAATAACCCATAAATTTACCAATGATTCCCGGCCAAAAAAGCAAGGGCAGAAAGGCAGAAACCAATGTTGCCGTTGAAGCCAGAAGCGCATATCCCACTTCAGAAGCCCCCGCCTCTGCTGCTTTAAAACGCTCCATCCCTCCTTCACGAAATCGGTAAATATTTTCAACAATAACCACTGAATTATCTACCAATAATCCCAGAGCTATAATTAAGCTGAACAAAATGACAAAATTGACGGTCAGCCCCATTATAGACATAACCAGAAACCCTACAAAGATGGATAAGGGAACAGCCGTTCCAACCAGAAGAGCGTTACGTATACCCAGGAAGAAAACCAATACCAGAATAACAAACAGCATCCCGCTTATAATACTGTTTTCAAGATCGCTGATCATACTTTCGATTTCATCACTCATGTCATTAGTCATGATGATTTGTGTACCAGCCGGAAAGTTGAACTCCGCTAATACCCGTTCAACATCTTCTGCAATCTCGAGAATATTCGACCCGGAGCGTTGCTTGATATCAAGACTTACCACCTGGTTCTCAACCACTTCATCCAAAGGAATCGGGATAAGCTGCCCATTATTTTCTTCCACTTTGAATGCGGTAAGCCGTGCGTAGCTTTCACGGTCTTTAAATCCATAAACCACTTCGGCCAGATCTCGCATATAGACCATTCCAAGAGGTTTTGGCTGATCATTTCCTCCGGCGGGAGCAAACACAACAAGGTCTTCGATCTCTTCCGGCCGATTGAACTCACCACTCACCCGAAGTAAATATGACAGTCGATCTACATCGACGTTTCCGCCAGGTATGGTTAAATTTTGTGCCTGTATAGCACCAATAATCTGCTGAAAGGAGACATTATATCCCTTTAAAGAACTCAGATCGACGTTTACCTGAACTTCACGTTCAATTCCACCGATAACATCCACTTCACGAATTCCGGATATGCCTTCCAGTTCATCTTCCAGCCTTTCAGCTATCTGAGTCAACTGAGCCAGAGAGTAATCTGCTGCAAGATTAACCGTCATAATCGGAAAATCATCAATCCGGAATTCTGTAATAACCGGGTCTTCTGCATCTGATGGCAGTTCTGAACGGGCCATATCTACCTGTTCCCGGATTCTTTGACTGGCAACAATGTTCTCAACATCCAGGTCAAATTCCACGATGATACTGCTGAAACTCTCAAATGTTGTTGACCGGATCTGATTGACACCTTCAATTCCCTGTAGTTCTCTTTCCAAAGGCTGCGTAACAAGCGACTCCATATCTGCAGGGCCAATGCCCGGATAGATGGTACTGATGATAAACAGAGGAATATCGATGGATGGTGCAGATTCTTTGGGAATAGAGATGTAGGAGTAGAGGCCTGCAATAATCAGAATGATGGTCAGAACCAGAATAAGCGTTCTGTTTTTAATCGCTTGTTGAATTACTTTCATCGCTTTGATTTAATAGGTCTTAATACGGATAACGATAAGATTGGGATCATCTGAAGGATATACTTCTGGTTTCTTCGCTTCATTTATATGCATCCAGATCACGTTGATTTAAAACTCTGACACGATCGCCATCACCCAGATTGGTTTGTCCTGTAACCACAATCACTTCACCGGGCTCGATTCCTTCTTCAATCACAATACGAGATCCTGATGCCAATCCCGTCTTCACCGGCCTCAAAAACGCATATGGCACACCCTCATCGTTTTCTTTAATAACGAAAAGAGACATCCCGATTTCATCCCGAACCAGGGCCGTTCGCGGTACAACAACCGCATCCTCAAGAACCGAACGCGTTATCGATAAATCCACGACCATTTCCGGTTTTAATAATCCTTCGCTGTTTCGAATCACCACTTCAATTGGAAATGTCCGGGTTTCAGGCACAATGACCGAGCTTGCATACCGGACATCCGCTTCAATTGTTTCCCTTCCATATGACCGTAATCCGATTTTTACGGGGGACCCTTGAGAAATATCATTGATATAGCGTTCCGGTACTCCTGCATTGATGCGTACACGCTGCGTGTTAACCAAACGAAGCACCGGGATTCCCGGGCTGACCAGTTCTCCTATGTTCACCATCCGGTCTTCAATCGTACCGGTAAAAGGTGCTTCCATTCGTGTATCTTTTAGCTGCTTCCTGGCCTGATCCAATTGTGAACGAGCCTGATCACGTTGTGCCCGGGCCTGATTAAATGCCAGAGTACTGATGATGGAATCCCGTGCTAACGGTTCTTGCCTCTGAAGGGCATCTTCCGCAAGCTCATAGTTTGCGAGGGCCATTTCGAGGCCGGAGCGGACCATACGGTCGTCCAGTTCCATAAGGATATCCCCTCTCCGTATGCGATCCCCCCGATCAGCAATGGACAATACCCGGCCAGATGTTTCAGCAGAAATCATAGCATCTTCTATAGCTTCTACCGTTCCGGTAACACGGACGATATCTTCAAACGCTGCCGGATCCGCTGACATCGTTTCAACCATAACCTCTCTTTCCGAGTTGACCGCGTTGTTCCCTTGTTCTTCGCAGGATACAATGGCAAAAACAAGGAATAATACCGTAAAAAATCCGCTTTTGATGTTCCAGATAGTACGTTTCATTTGTTGTGCATTCAAAATTAAGGTTGTATATAATCAACGGATGTTCCAATAACCAGTTCAAACTGACTGATAGCGGCCAGATAATCATGAATAGCGGCCAGATATGAAAGCTGGCTTTGATCCAGCAGCATAGAAGCCTGACGTTCCTCAAGATTGCTTCCTACCCCTTCCTGAAGACGGGTACGGGCGAAGTCATAGTTCAGCTGCGCCTGTTCTATGTTTCGACGCTGGCTCATGATCCGTCTTTCTGCATTATCCAGATTTCTAAGAGCTTCATCGACCTCCAAATGAATAGCCCGAACCAAGTAATCATGCTGAATTTGACTTCTTCTGGTTTCTATCCGGTTTTGCTGCAATCTGGCACGGTTTTGAAAACCTGAGAATAAATTCCAGCTGACACTCAAACCAACGGAAACGTTCGGGTTCCAGTAACTGCTGTGGAAAAAGCTTCGTGTTTCGCTGGTAAACCGAAAAGGATTATCCGGATCAGAGGGGTCAGGTCCGATGACCGTTCGATTATCCGGAACCCTTCCTATATAGTCGAGATTGGCAAAAGCACTGACGATGGGCCGGTATGAAGAACGTCCTATCCGCTCGTTAATCCGGTTTAACTGAATCATCCCTTCCGCCATATGCAGATCCGGACGATGCTCCAAAGCAAGATCTACAGCATGGGCTTTAACATCCTGGGAAACAGGCTGTAATGCGGCCATCGTCAAATCCCCGATCAGTTCAACCGGTTGATTGACTTCCAGGTTTAAAAGAAGACTCAATCCCTTTTTTGCCAATTCAGCCTGATTTTCAGCCTCTATCAAACTGGTTTCGAGATTCACCAGTTCAACCTCGGCACTCAACACATCAGACCTGGAAATCAGCCCCTGACGAGCCGTTTTTCGAGCCTCTTCCAGCGTTACTGTCAACCTTTCAACACTGCTTTGCAGTACTTCCACCTGCTGCCAGGCCAGCAATGCTCCAAAATACGCCTGCCGGACCTGATCGATCACCATCTGATGCTCACGATGAACCGCATCTTCACTTAGTCTTTGAAATTGTTCCGCGCCCTGAATTGCTGCAAATGCCGCTCCATTAAAAAGAGTCTGGGTAATGCTTAACGAAGCCGTAAATTGATTATCAACGCTGAATGGATCATCGTCCATGGATGGAGGGGTTATCCCGGAATCCTCGTATCCCTGGATTTGACGCTCAAAATACTCCTCGTATGTCAGTAACTCTTCACCGGCCAGGCGCGCTTCTTCATTATACCGCAACCAGCCAATGGCTCCGAAATCTGCAAATAAATCTCCGGCGCCACTTCCGGCAAATGGATTAGCCGTTACCAGATTGCGCATGTAATTTCCGGAAGCATTCACTTGTGGATAAACGCTACCCCACGCCTCCCTGACTTGCTGTGACGCTCTTTCTTCATCCAGGTGGACATTCTGAATTCCAAAATTATTTTCCAGAGCGATACGAACAGCTTCGTCAAGTGTTAATTTCAGCGTATCCTGGCTACTGAAATTATAGGCGTAGATCGATCCCTGGATATAGAAAGTTCCAACGGTGAGTATGATAAATATCCGTACAATCAGATTAAAGCGATGTTTTTGACGGGATACACTTCCGGTCTGTAAAAGCTTCTCCCATGTTGTTGAATCTTTCAAGCGGAATAAAACCTGATTCATAATATGTGCCGTTCCTAAAAATGATGGTTACCGTATTACGGGTATCGGATGAAATTTTACTTTGATAATGATGTTCTAAATGTACCAGCCTTTCCACAGAGAATGATGAAAAAAACAACCGAGTGGATAGCCCTTAGTCCCAGACAAACACTCTCTTACTTTCTGCCGTTTCCACCTTCAAAAAAACAAAAACCTGACAGAAACAGTATCTCCCTCTGATTCTGGAACAGGCAGACCCTTAAAACGAAAACCCACAATATTTCGTTTTACGATGCCTGAGAAAAAAAGTTACACGAAACTTGAAAAAAATATCGGGGATTGTGTTTATGCCATCTTTAAAAAAGATATCTAATTCACTAAAAACGGTCGAAACCCGACCAATCAATCATCTCATGAAAATACAAAAACTCCTCGTGGTTTTGCACCTTACCACCCAAATTCTTTTGTAAATAATTGTTCAAATAAGCCCCTTCTCAACAGGACATATATCACGTAAATATTCAAAGCGATAAATACCCGCCTGATGTCCGTCGTCCCACTTTAACTGTATTCCGTAGTTTCCAACCGGAACAATTTCCCTGATCACTGCTTTTGATTTTGCGGGTTCCAAAAAAACTACAGAGTCCACCGGCTGCCCCATCTTGTCATGCCCCCCCTGACATGAAACACAGGGACACACTCGACGCAACCCTCCAAAGGGATAACGGCTCTCATGTCCATCGCCCCAAACTATATGTAACTCTCTGGTTTCACTTTTTACGGTTATTCGTTTGATTTGGTATCTTGGAAGCATTGGCATGGATCCTTTTTAGTATAGATTTACTCGTTTTTCTAATGACACAAGATACGATTTTTACACTCTCCGGTATGGGATCGACTAAAACTTCGGAAAAAGGCTCCCGTTTTTATACGTTCTGTTTTCCGGTTTGGAGTCAGGAAGAAATTGATCGCCATCTGGCAGAGATAAAATCAAGATATGCTGATGCAACTCACCACTGTTACGCCTGGCGGCTTGACCCTTCCTCTGCCAAAGAATTCGCGCAAGATGACGGTGAACCCTCAGGTACCGCAGGCCTTCCTATTTTGCATACTCTGGCATCAGAGCAGCTTTTCTACTCGCTGATCATCGTTGTTCGATATTTCGGCGGAACCAAATTGGGAAAACCCGGGTTGATTCAGGCATATCGCCACGCTGCAGAGTCCGTTTTGGCGGATATAGAGAAAAAAGTCATTTGCAAAACAAAAACGTTCCATATACAATATCCTTACACTCAGGAAAACAGGATTCGGGAACTAAAAAAAACATACCGGTTAATGACCCACAACGAGTCTTTTATGGATGTTGTCACAATTACCGTTTTTTGCCGGACAGATGATGCCATTAAGCTCGAGCATACACTTAATCATTTAAAACATGTAGATATAACATTTACAGCAGATTCGTCCGGTTATCAAATTTTCGATCCCGGGCAGAATTAGAAGTGCAATTATCTCATATAATGAACCTCTTTGTATGAAAATTTATACGAAAGCCGGAGACTCCGGATACTCATACCTCTACGGCGGCCAACGTGTCCCAAAGAATCATGCCCGCCTCGAAGCTTATGGAACGGTGGATGAACTAAATGCCTCCATTGGCATTATTTTAAGTTTCCAGCCAGCTACCCTTTTGCAGGAAAAGTTATCCCGGATTCAAAACGAATTGTTTGATCTTGGCGCTGACCTGGCAACTCCCCTGGATGGAAAGCATCCTGTCGATCGTATCTCAGAAAAGCACGTTCATGTATTGGAAGAAGATATTGATGCACTCGAGCTTGAGCTGGAGTCTTTAAAAACGTTCATACTTCCGGGTGGTTCAAAAGCATCCTCTTTCCTGCACCTGGCCCGAACCATCTGCCGCCGTGCAGAACGCGCAAGCTGTGCAGCCACACAAGAAGAGCCTTTAAACACAACGGCTTTGATCTACCTGAACCGTCTTTCTGACCTGTTATTTGTGATGGCGCGTTATCAGAATAAAGTTCAAAAAATCTCTGATATCCCCTGGCAAAAAAAATAAAAAGAACGGCACGGTTTTTTCTTTTTAGTATGTAAGCCAAAGCTTTAAAAGTGCACGGGCTTTTTTTTACAAACGATTATGGTGGTTGAAAGATTTTCACTCCTGCAAATAAATGAAACAAAGGTTCATATACATCTTTCCCTCTTTGAAGATTTTATGTATTTTGAAGCATAAGAGAACGGGTTCTGTTACTCAGTCGCCTCAAAATTTTAATTCGATTGAATGATACGCTGTCTTTTTTTTTTAATCCTGGCAGGATTTCTCTGTGTATCCTGTACCTTTAACTCGTCAAAGGAAGTGCCTGTATCCGGGTTATCAGAACCTGAAGAGATTCAGGAAACAGAGGTTTCTGAAGTAGAAGTAAACCAGTTTGAAATAAAAACAGATTTGCTTCATCAAGAGCATACCGTCCGAAGAAATGAAACCTTGTCTACCATTCTGGGGGCATACCATTTTAGTCCCCGAATGATTCACGATATCACACGGGCGTCATCCGGCACCTTTGATGTACGGCGAATCCGGCCGGGAAGAACCCTGCATATTTTCTCTGAAACGGATTCTCTTTCAAATAAATCCGTTCCAAAACATATTGTTTATAATGAAAGTATAACCGACTATATCCGATTTGACCTTGGGGACTCCATTGTTGTACAAAGGAATTCACGACCTGTTGAAACGAATCTGAGACTCATAGAAGGGGAAATCACAACCTCCTTATATCATACCCTCCGGGAACAGGGTGTAAGCCCGCAACTGACAAACCGCCTTGCCAGCGTCTTTGCCTGGCAAGTAGACTTCTACCGGATACAATCCGGAGACCGAATCAGAGTTTTGTTTGAAGAACGTAGTATTGACGGTGAGGTAATTGGACCCGGGAATATAAAATCTGCTTATTTTCATCACAGAAATAACGATTTTTATGCCTTTCATTTTCGTCAAAACGGGTTAGACGAGTACTTCGATGAAAACGGAAACTCCCTGCGCCGTCAGTTCATGGCAGCACCCCTGGAATACACCCGCATCAGCTCGCATTTTACTAACAGAAGATACCATCCCGTCTTGCAGAGGCACATGCCTCATCATGGAATTGATTATGCGGCTCCCACAGGCACACCTGTCCGTGCTGTCGGGGATGGCGTTGTCATAGTAGCCCGATACGATCGGAATAATGGCAATTTTGTCCGTATACGGCATAATAGTATCTATGAAACCGGATACCTGCATTTATCCCGCTTTGGCCAGGGGATTCGTTCCGGAACGGAGGTAAAACAGGGGCAAATTATTGGATACGTGGGTGCGACCGGACTTGCCACTGGCCCTCACCTTTGTTTCCGGTTTTGGGAGCACGGAAGGCCTGTTAATCCCCAATCTATTGACCTTCCGCCTGCTGAACCTATCGAACGGGAGTATTTCTTTGCTTTTCTTGAAAGAAAAGACCAGCTCCTGCTCCAAATGGAGATCAACCCCGACTCGGTACTTACCAGGCCTATACCATTTGCACTTAACATAGGGTATAATGGTGTTATGAGTTTTACAGAGGAAGACGTTACGGATTTATAGGCCGATGCCCGGCAAAACCGAACTTTTACGGCCATACTGTTTCAGGGGATAACTGGATTTGAACTTGAAAATAAACTATCATACGTCATACACAGATGTACTCCACCCCGGCCAGATCCGGTTACGAAAATTGCCCATGACATGCCTAAACTCCCACTGCCGTGTTTACTAAAAAAATGATCCTTGTTACCGGCGCCAGCAGAGGAATTGGATATGCAACCTCGGTTTCACTTGCAAAAAAAAAGGAACGAGTGCTTGCTTTGGCCCGGTCATCGGATGCCCTGGAAAAACTTCAGAATGAACATTCAAGAAGAATCCATATCCAAACCTGTGATCTCATGAACCTGGCTTCTGTTCAGCTTCTGGTGGATTACATCCGGGAACATCGAATACAGTTGACCGGCGTTGTTCATAATGCCGGAGCTCTCATCAACAAACCTTTTTCTGAACTTACGGATGATGACTGGATGCATATGTGGAATGCCAATGTCATGACTGCCGTACGGTTGGTTCGGGCTGTTTTGCCCTTTATGACAAAAAAATCCCACATTGTAACCATTGGCAGTATGGGAGGATTTCAGGGCAGTGCCAAGTTTCCCGGCCTTCTGGCATACAGTACCAGTAAAGGGGCACTTTCAACCTGGACAGAATGCATGGCCAAAGAACTTGAAAAAGAGAACATATCGGTGAATTGCCTTTGTTTAGGAGCCGTGCAGACAGAAATGCTGAATCTGGCGTTTCCAGGTCTCAAAGCGCCACTTAAGCCCGATGATATCGCCGAGTTTATTTCCGATTTTGTTATAAACGGCCACCGGTTTATGAACGGGAAAATCCTTCCGGTAGCACTAAGTAATCCCTGATTGCTAATATTGCCTGTATTCCTTTATCTTTCCCACTGAAAAAGTATTTACTCACGACACGAAAAAGCTTCTTATGAAGATGATATCCCGGCTCCTGTTTTTAGTCCTGTGCATCGTTCTTTTTACAGGTATTGTTCACCATTCACATGCACAAACGTTTCGTATCGTTACCGTTAATACCGCTTCAGGAGCTGCCACCGGTGCCGCTCTGGGTGGAGCAACGATTGGATTGATGAACGATTACGAACCCTATGCCCTTCGTTTTGGTGTCGGAATGGGAACTCTGATGGGACTGGGTACCGGGTTCTATGACCTTTCAAATGCCCGTGGTGGTGGCTTTTATGTCGATGGACTGATCCATTCCGCAAATGCCTCTGGTGTCATTATTTTGACAGATACGTTTTATGGTGCCGCAACAGGAGCCATTGCCGGACTGGCTATCAGCCTCATGACTAAAGATGCAGATTACCTTAAGGGCCTTCAGTATGGAAGCTCTGCCGGAGCCTGGGTTGGTTTTGCCTTCGGATTAATCGATGCTTTTGCACTCAGCTCTCCCGGAAGCTACGATTTTGATGATTATAACAATTTTTATGACGACTACTCTTCACACATGAATCATCCGGGGGGATTATTTGGAATGGTTTCGGACAACGACCGGCTTACTATTGGATTTATTAACCCGGTTTTTGTACAGTCTGTAAACCTGGAACAGGAAAAAATTCAATCTCATTTCGCCGTAGAACTGGCACGGGTTCATCTGTCATTCTAAACCCGAACCGGACTCATCTGACGGTGCCTGCTCTGTGATAGCAAGTGTTTTTATCAGACTTTTAACCGTTTCCATATTGCCGGCAAGAGAAAGATGAAAACCATCCTGCATATAGTTCCATGCCGCCGGCGGATCTCCGAGGCGCTTCCCTCCCGGATCAACGATGTACCCTGACTTACCGGCAATAATTTCCCGGAACTCCCGGAGATCTTCCTCACTTACAACCCCGTCAAGCAGAGGCATAGTCTCCATCATTTCTGTAATGGCCGGAGGAGGGGTTATCCATACCGGCGGATGCTTCAAGTTTTTAAGGATGGCAGACTCAATGGCATTGATATTTTCCCAAAATTCAGCCAGTGATACCAACGTTCGGCCGGTTATCAGCGGCAGTCGCATCGCATCCTGAGAACCCAGTGCAACAAAAATCCAGTCTGGTTTTTGAGCAAGAATATTTTTCTCCATTTTTCTCAATGCTTCTGCCGACAATGCCCCTGAGTAACTCCCATCAATGAACGTAAAATTTGCTTTGGGCACCGATAAATCCAGAACTTTCTTCAATATTTTAAACCATCCCTGCCGGTCATTGCTCAGACTATCTCCCAAAACGGCGATGGTATCATCAGGTGCAAACGGAAGCTCCTTTAACGCAGAAACGATAACCTGATCCTTTAAGATTTCCTGTGCCGCTTTTTCGGCCACCTCCTCAAATTGCTTCTGAATCGTTTTAAAATCATCCGTATCCACTCCAAAAAAATCGGCTATCGTTTCCGGATTTTCAGAACCGGGTAAATAGGAAAATACTTTTTCAATATCGGAAAACTGGATTAAATACGATAGCAAGGCGGCCTTATCTGATTCTTTCATATCCATATTTTTCAAGTAATATTAAGGTTCACTATGCCAAAAAAGATAAGGTGGTTTTTTTCAAAATGCTGACTCTTGGTGTACTTTATTTCCAGCCTTTTGTTATATATAAAGAAACACAAACAGCTGATTGTACTTAAACTCACTGCAAGTAGTTTTTTCTGACAGAACACTTTTTTTTCGTCATTCATTATAGTTGCACTTCCCAATATGCCGTGTTGTACACTGAAGAACTATGAGAATACATTTGATGTTCAAACCTCTCTGCCTGTCTATTCTTTCCTTCCTGATCCTGTCTGCCTTTGTAGACACTGTTGAAGCACAGTCATCCTCTTCTTTTTGACAAATGAACCCATATCCAATAATATTTTTTTACATTATTTTTTAAAAACAGCGTGAAAAAAAGTATTAAAATGGGCAAAGGATAAGAATTATTGCTCGTTCATCCTTATAAAATTCTCCTATTTGAATGCACCTTTTAAAAACAAATAATCCTGGCCATTAACACTGTCTTACAGTGTTTTAACTGCACTCAACTACTATGAAAACAAACATACTCCTTTCCATTCTTTTCATCAGTATTGCTCCTGCACATTTGCTCACTTTTGCGCAAACTCTTCCTTATGTATATGACACAGAAAATTCCTGTGCTGATTGTCAGGAACCTGTATTGCCTTTATTTGAAGACCTTCCTCAAATACCTCATTTACCCAATCCTTTTGAGTGGGCCGATGGAAGAGGAGAAATCAAAAACTTTGAAGACTGGAAATACAGAAGAGCAGAAATTGGCACCTATATTCAGCATTTTCAGACCGGAGTCAAACCTGGAAAGCCAGACCATTTAGTGGCCAGTTATGAAAACGATGTACTTACCGTACACGTAACGGTTGATGGTAATACACTCACGCTCACTTCTACCATCGTCTTGCCTGATGGAGAAGGGCCTTTTCCTGTTTTGATCGGTGTAGATGGTTCAACCGGCAGTATGCCTGCAGATATGCTTTCTGAAAAAGGGATAGCCAGAGCACCTTTCAATTTTTCACAGGTGATGTCACATACTCAGAGCCGGGGAAGTGAACCTATTAATCAGTTATATCCGGACCTGCAAAATATTGGGGCATATAGTGCCTGGCCCTGGGGTGTCAGCCGCCTGATTGACGGGCTCGAAATAATTGCCGAAGAGATCAACATTGACCTTGAGCGTATAGCTGTTTCCGGATGCTCTTTTGCCGGCAAAATGGCGCTTTACGCGGGTGCCTTTGACGAACGAATTGCATTGACGATTTCCCATGAATCTGGTGGTGGAGGAATTCCATCATGGAGATTTAGTCAAACATTAAGCGAGGTTGAACGGCTTTCCAATACAAATTATGCCTGGTTTGAACAACGATTTAGCCGTTTCGGAAGCCAGGTTAATAGACTGCCATTTGACCAGCATGAACTGATGGCCATGGTAGCCCCAAGGGCACTGTTTGTGACAGCCAATCCCGGACACGTCTGGCTTGCTAATGAATCAGCATATGTATCTGCATGTGCTGCTGAAAAAGTGTATGATGCGCTGGAACTGTCCTATAGGTTTGGATACTCTACCGTTGGAGGACATGGCCACTGTCAGGTTCCCTCCTTCTTACAAGAAGAAATTGAAGCTTTTATAGACAGATTTCTTTTAGGTGATGAAACAGCAGAAACACACATTCGAAGTACTATTTATGATACCGATCTCGAAGACTGGATTCCCTGGCAGACTCCTCAGCTGGTGGACGGAGTTCCTTTTATGGATACCAGTGAATTGGTTTTCCCTGAAAATTTTCAGGCCGGCGTGGATCTGTCGATTGATTTGCAATGGAATCCGGTGGATAATGCATCCGTGTACCATATACAAATGGCTGCAAACAATACCTTCAACCAACCCTTTATTGATGAATCCATCTCCGAAACATCGATAACTGTTGACAATCTTGAGGAAGGGACTACCTATTACTGGAGAGTGCAAGTTGAGCATGAAAGCGGAATATTGGGCCCCTGGGGTCCACCAAACCAATTCAGCACTCATATTGACCTTCCTGAAGTTGTTCAAAACAGCACGCCGATTGTTCACCCTAACCGTGCAGACTATGTCCGGTTTTCCTGGACTCCGGCTAAGAACGCGCAACAGTACCTGGTTCATCTCTCCACCGACCCGGAATTTACTACGGGTGTCAGAGAAGGGACATCAACGGACACCACCGTCACTATTTCGGGTACTCAGGAAGGACAAGTCTATTTTTGGCGTATCCGCGCTGATAATATTACCGGAGAAGGAGAATGGACTGAGCCTTCTGAGTTTATGATTATTTTGCCCCCTTCCAATTTGACAGCCTCACAAAGTGGGTATCGAGAAGTTACACTCCAATGGAATGACATCTCCAGAAGAGAGCATGGATACATAGTAGAGAGAAAATGGGGAGATCAAACGAATTATCAGGTTTTAGACACCCTCGAAGAAAACAGCACTTCGTACGTGGACTCAAATCTGCCAGATGATACTTCAAACCTGACATATCGG
>JASCXY010000320.1 GCA_030012235.1 Balneolaceae bacterium ANBcel3
GTGTCTTTTTTTCCGGAACAGGACGGGGAGAATAGCGGCTGGCAATCTGCTTAAAGTGAGCAATGTGCTCCGGAGTTGTACCGCAGCAACCGCCAATCATATTCACCCAACCTTCTTTAATGTAGGATTCGAGTTGTTCCCCCATAAATTCGGGAGACTCATCGTATTGACCGAATTCATTTGGAAGGCCGGCATTGGGATAAAGAGTGACGGGACACGTAGCAACACTGGAAAGCTCCTGAATAAATGGACGCATTTGGGCGGATCCAAGGGCACAGTTCAAACCCACACTGATCAGGTGGGTCATATGTGAAATGGAAATCCAGAAAGCTTCTGTCGTTTGACCAGAAAGGGTTCTTCCGCTTTGATCAACGATGGTACCGGAAATCATTACCGGTACATTTGTTTGATGAGCTTCTCGCCATTTGAGAATGGCGTAGAGAGCCGCTTTGCAGTTTAATGTATCAAAGACCGTTTCAACGAGTAATAAATCAACGCCACCCTTCATCAATGCTTCAATCTGTACGGTATAAGAATCGACCATCTCATCAAAAGAAACCGCACGGAAGGCCGGGTTATTTACGTCAGGTGACAGCGAAAGGGTTCGGTTGGTTGGTCCTATGGCACCGGCAACATACCTGGGCGACGATTGTGTACTATAGGCATCGGCGGCTTTTCTGGCAATACGAGCAGACTCATAATTTATATTGAACACCTCTTTCTCAAGACCATAATCCAACTGAGAAATGGGGGTGGAATTAAAGGTATTGGTTTCAATAATATCTGCTCCGGCCTGAAGAAATTCCGTATGGATGGTATGAATGATGTCCGGCCTGGTAAGACTGAGTAGATCGTTATTACCTTTTAATTCACCCGGATGGTTTTTGAACAAATCTCCCCTGAAATCAGACTCTTCAAGGTTGAATTTTTGGATCATGGTGCCCATTGCACCATCTAAAACAAGAATGTGCTTCTTGAGCGACTGCTGAATGGCGTGCATTGAAAACGATCAATTGATTTGTAAAGATTGCTGCTAAATATACAAAAAATCAATGCGAACTGTTGCTGTATGTTTATCCTGGAAACAGCAAAGCCCGTCCGGTCAGGGACGGGCTTTTGAGGGGAGGGTATGGTATGGGTTAAAAACAGGTCAAAACACATCTATTGTATGTTTATTATCTGACCTGCACCACTATAACGTATAAGGTGTCCGTTAAATTCCCTCAAAAGATAGACTATATTGATTTTTTTAAATATGTAAATAAATATGAATCACCATTCATCCATTGAATTATGGAGGAGAGTCATGATAATCAGAAAAAAAATCAGCCAAAACGATCTGCGAGCCGGTTTATCATGTAGCTGCTTTCGGCAAGAGCCTGTTCTGCGAAGTCACCAAAGAAAGTATTAATTTCTTTGAACTCCTCAATAAACCCACTTCGGTCATTATTTTTTACAAGTTGGGCAAGTTTTTCGTGATGTTCCAAAAACTCTATAAGCAATGTTCGGCGTTCAAAGTTAGAAAAAACGATATCTGCATAAAGCTCGGCATCCTGAGCAAAAATACGTCCGGTCATCATCAATTCTGCCCGATAAATGGGACTGGAAAAATCGGCCATTTCTTCAGGTTTCAAATCAAATTCTTTCATGAAAGAGCCATGGAGTAATGCAACGAAGTGGCGAAGGCCCTGAATCAGGTGCATGGCACGATCGTGCAGCTCCGGGTCTACCTCCTTAATTCTCATCCCCCATAATCTGAATTGATCAAGTAACCAGGTATAAGCTTCTGGTTTTCTGCCATGGCAAACCATAAGCAGCTGCTTTGAGACATTGAGAACATCCGGGCCGTGCATGGGATGAAGACCGACAACAGGACCGGAGTGGGCATTCATCATCGCATCAAGAAACAGCGCCTTGTTACTGGTAAAATCTGCAAGTATCGTATTTTCTGATAAATGCGGGCCAAGTAACTCAATAGCAGACTCGGTTTTATTAATAGGAACCGTAACAATAGCCAGATCAATATTTTTCGTA
>JASCXY010000321.1 GCA_030012235.1 Balneolaceae bacterium ANBcel3
TCGAAGAATTTAAGCAACGTTCCTTCCACACGTGTCATTTTTATCTTTATCAACAGTTTTTGAAGACTGAAGTAGGCGACCTTGTATCCGTGGATGCAAGCCTGGTGACCCAGTGCTGAAGCCAGAAAGCTCTTCCCGACCCCGGTAGCTCCGCTGATGAGTACCGACTCTCCGTTTTTTAGATATTCACCGGTTGCCAGCCGGGATATAAGGGCTTTATCCATCCCCTTGGATGGATCCATACGCAGTTCACCAATACTTGCCTGATAACGGAATCGTGCATTTTTGGCTAAACGCTCAAAGCGGCGATTTTCACGCTCTTCGGTTTCGGCTTGCAGCAGAATTTCAAGACCGTCAGACAAATTGAGTTCCAGATGACGCCGGATTTCGGTGAGTGCGGACCAGCTGCGGTTCATACCGTGCAGGCGAAGCTCGGTGAGTTGGGATTCTATGGGCATTATGTTTAGAAGTTAGGGGTTTTTTGAAAGTACTCCGCTCCACGGACATTGCCGTGCTTGGGGAGTTTTTTTGAGTTGGGTGGTTCCTGATGGTCCGCCATGTTGTTTTTGAGCAGGTTATCAATGAATTTGTAGGAATAGTTTTCATACTCAATGGCCAGTTTACAAGCTCGGGTAAAGCTCGAAGGATCGGCTTTTCGACTCAGGGCCAGAAGTCCGTCGCATATTTTATAAAGAGTTTCGGGATAGCGGTCCTGATTAAAGATGTGCTCAAACAACTCATGGAGTACCGCACTGGCTTTCAGAGCTTGTCGTAAATAGTAATCCGGACTCCGTTTCAGGTAGTGCTGATGCTCTGAGCATAAGTGCTCGCCAGTCGTGGAATAGCGGCCGGGCCGGATATCACGCGGATGCGCCGCCAGGAGTTGGCCTTCACCGAAGATCCGGACCAGTGAACGTGTGTAGACTACCTGAACGCGTTGGCCAATATGGCGATGGGGGACACTGTAGTAATGTTTGTCCTGACCCAGGTAGATGTGATTGTTTTGAGCCACCTTATAGCTCCTGGTATACTTGATCTCAAACCTCTCGATCGGCAAAGACTTCAGCAAGGGTTTTTCCTCAGATAAAAAACACTCCTGACGCGAATACGGCTTTTGCTGCATGCGGGTCTGATTGTGCAGGCAGACTTTTTCAGCGATCGCTTTATTCAGCGATTCCAGATCATAGAATACCTGATTGCGAAGCTTGGCATAAACGCGTTGATAGATCAGTTTGACCTGGTTTTCCACCAGCGCCTTATCTTTGGGACGGCCCGGCCGTGTGGGGCTGACAGTCATAGCGTAATGATTGGCCAGATCCTCCAGGACGCGATTAACATCAGGTTCATAGCGGTTGGCTTTGACAATGGCGGTCTTCATGTTATCAGGAACCAAAGCCTTGGGAGCGCCGCCCAGAGCGGCCAGGCAACACACCAGACCATGAACAACATCTTCGATTTGCTGAGTCGGCAGCGCCATGGCAAATCCATAATCAGAATACGGCAGGCAGGCTACAAACATTTGAACCTGGCTTATTTCACCGGTGTGGCGATCAACGATTTCCAGGGGCTTTCCGGCAAAATCAAAAAACAACTTCTCCCCCGCATGGTGAATCAAGACCATCGAGGGCTTGCACGATTGCCTATGCCGACCAAGAAGTTCACAGAATTGAGAGTAGCCATAACCATCCGGGCGGGCCTGCCGGTATTCTTCCCACAGCCCCAATCGGGTGACCCCAGTGCGAGCCAGTTCTTTGACAAGATAGTCCAGACGAGTTGAAAAATCGCTGAAGCGGTCATCTTTGTAGGCAGGGCTGCCGGGGTGAAAGTATTGCTCAAGTTCCTGGTCTTCCAAACCAAGAAGCTGATCTAGCGTCCAGCCGGAATCGGTTATTTTTTCCAAATACGCCTTGACCGTATTACGGCTGATCTGAAGTACCCGGGCAATGTGTTTCTTGCCGGCTCCCTGTTTGTGTAATCGCAGTAATTGTTTTATCTGACTCATGG
>JASCXY010000322.1 GCA_030012235.1 Balneolaceae bacterium ANBcel3
TCTTCCAGTGTTCAGAAAGGGGAAACCCTGAAAGATACCATACGCAACATCGCGTCGATGAAGATTGATATGGTTGTGGTTCGCCATCAGAGTCCGGGAGCGGCTCATTTCATATCCCGTTGTGTAGATGCCGCTGTTCTCAATGCCGGTGACGGAGCGCATGAGCATCCGACACAGGCCTTGCTGGATCTTTTTTCCATTCGCCAGAAACTGGGACGATTGGAAGGG
Source organism: Balneolaceae bacterium ANBcel3 (assembly GCA_030012235.1). Taxonomy (GTDB): domain Bacteria; phylum Bacteroidota; class Rhodothermia; order Balneolales; family Natronogracilivirgulaceae; genus JASCXY01. Next base: position 229 of record JASCXY010000322.1, read on the forward strand.
CTTAAAGTGGTGATTATTGGTGATATCACACACAGTCGTGTGGTTCGTTCTAATATATATGGAATGAAACGCCTGGGGATGAAGGTGGTTGTATGCGGACCCAAAACCATGATGCCGCTTTTTGTGGAAGATCTGGGGGTGACCGTTTCCCATGATCTTGAATCGTGTCTCGAATGGTGTGATGTGGCTATGGCCTTGCGTATTCAGCTTGAGCGTCAGGATGGCGCATTGTTTCCTTCTCTGAGAGAATATCATGATCGTTTCGGGATCAAAAAAAAGCATCTTTCCATGTTTCCCGGTTTTACCATTATGCACCCGGGGCCTATTAATCGGGGAGTAGAACTTGAAAGCGAAGTCGCTGACAGCCCCCGGTCGATCATTTTGAGCCAGGTTACCAATGGGCTGGCTGTTCGGATGGCGGCGCTTTACCTGTTATCAGGCGGGATGAGAGAGTAAAAGGCAGGGCTATACAGACTTGTTGCACAGCAGGAACCGGTACGCTTTAAAACCAACGTATTTACCGATAAAAAAACGGAACAGCAGGAATCGTAGTTTACATTGCATACGAAGCCAGAAGAAAAAGCCGACGTTTCGGTAATCGGAGTCAAACTTTTTAAATAACAAACGGGCACCCGTTATTTTTTTATCAAAGTTATGGCTGATTTGTTGCTCGGACATATTCGCTTCAGCCAGAATTTGATCAACATAATCTACCTGATACTTTTTGCTTAACCGGATAATCAAATCGTACTCCTGATTAGCCGGCAATTGAATATCAAAACCACCAATAGAGCGAACGGCATCGGTAAGAAACAGCATGGTTGAGGTTAACTTAACCGTGTACTCTTTCAGAGACTCCAGATAGATATCTCCTTTATACCTGTTTTCAGAAATAACTTCTTTACCAGATCGCAAATCACGAATGTGACAGGATACCATCCCCAAATTCAAAACATCCGATTCTGAAAATTGACGAATCTGTGCTTCCAGTTTTCCGTCAAGGAAGATGTCATCATCGTCAAGGAAGTTGACAAAGGTACCCCGTGCTAATGCAAGCCCTTTGTTTCTGGCATAACCACCCCCCCTGTTTGTCTCATTTCGAATGTATTGAATGTTTGTTTGATTACTGTACTCTTCAGATAAATCGATCTCTGATCCATCATCAACGATTATTATTTCAAAAGAAACCTCTTTTTGCTTCTGAACAGATGCGATGGCTCGGCGAAGACATTCCGGTCGGTTAAAGGTAGGAATGACGATCGAAACAATAGGTGGTTCTGGATTGCCGGAGACCATAAGTGAAGAAAAAGGGAAGGTTAGTAATTAGAAGAGATACCACAATCCAACGTATAATAGGCCAAAATCCATATAGTTGCCTTTACATTTTAATGAATTGATATTTAGTGGTTCTTCGTTATGAAACGGAATATCAATTAAAGGTGTAGGTAATCAAGACAATGGCTCTAAAGAAAAGAAAAAAAAGCAAAAAAGGAATGTTAAATATACATATTTAGAATCCGGTGTTTTACAGATCTTCTTCATAAGAAGGATAAACTGGCGAAAAATAATGTCAGGTTCTGTATATTGATATTGTTTGAAAAAAGTAGAACACACCTCTTGTTCCGGCGAAAAGACATTTGTCGGCCATGAAATATTTTTTTATGTCTGAAAAGAATTTACCAACGGTTACTGTTGCTATACCAGCCTTTAATGAAGAAGAAAATATTCGGAATGTTATTGAGGTGTTCAG
>JASCXY010000323.1 GCA_030012235.1 Balneolaceae bacterium ANBcel3
TTTTATATTATGCCTCTTCATACACTGGCAGGGAAAAAAGCACCTGTTGAAATATTAGAAAACATCCCCCGTCTCATCGCTGCTTACTATGCGTATCAGCCGGATCCGGAGAATGAATTGCATCAGGTGCGCTTTGGTACATCCGGACACCGGGGAACTTCGTTGAAACATACGTTTAATGAAGCCCACATCCTGGCCATCAGTCAGGCGGTAGCACATTACCGGGCCTCAGAAAAAATCCGCGGCCCGCTTTTTATTGGAATGGACACCCATGCCCTTTCGGAACCGGCACTGATTACGGCCATTGAAGTCCTGGCTGCCAATGATGTCATCCTGGGGTATCAGGAAGGATTTGGATACACTCCAACACCGGCCATCTCGCATACCATCCTCGAATATAACCGGGATCACCCGCATCAGCCCGGCGACGGAATCGTAATCACTCCTTCTCACAACCCTCCGTCCGATGGTGGCTTTAAATACAACCCTGTCACCGGTGGACCCGCAGGTACCGAAATTACCCGTGCTATCCAAAATGAAGCTAACCGTATTATGCAGGGTGGTTTAAAAGAGGTAAAACGCATTCCTTTTGAAGAGGCACTGCGTAAAGACCACGTCAAAGCGATGGATTTTGTTCAACCGTATGTGGATGGCCTTGACCGGATTATTGATATGAAGCTTATCCGGGAGTCCGGATTGAAAATCGGCGTTGACCCCATGGGAGGAGCCGGTGTTGGCTATTGGGATCCAATAGCGACGAAATACGATCTGAATATGGAAATCGTAAATATTGACACCGACCCCCGATTTGCATTTATGACCGTTGACCGTGACGGGAAAATCCGGATGGATTGTTCTTCTCCTTATGCTATGGCAAGCCTGATTGGATTAAAGGAACGGTTTGATATCGCTTTTGGCAACGATCCCGACTTTGACCGGCATGGAATTGTTACCCGAAGTGCCGGCTTGATGAATCCTAACCATTATCTTGCAGTGGCCATTGACTACCTGTTCAAAAACAGACCAAAGTGGAAGGATTCGGCCTCCATTGGAAAAACGCTGGTTTCGAGCAGCATGATTGACCGTGTTGCAAAGGCGCTCAGGAAGCCTTTGGTGGAAGTACCGGTTGGCTTTAAATGGTTTGTGGAGGGATTGATGGACGGATCGCTGGGGTTTGGAGGCGAAGAAAGCGCTGGCGCTTCTTTTCTTGACTTTTCCGGCAACCCCTGGTCCACCGACAAAGACGGAATCATTATGAACCTGCTTTCGGCAGAAATAACGGCACGAACAGAAAAAGATCCGGCCGAATATTATCAAAAACTGGAGAAAAAGTTTGGCAGCCCCGCTTACGAACGGATTGATGCCCCGGCAACACTGGAAGAAAAGCAAATTCTGGCTAATTTATCCCCGGAGCAGGTTAAAGCCCACTCTCTGGCGGACGAACCTATTCTTCAAAAGCTGACCAATGCTCCCGGAAACAACGCTCCTATTGGCGGCCTGAAAGTAGCTACCAAAAACGGCTGGTTTGCAGCACGTCCGTCCGGTACCGAAGATGTCTATAAAATTTATGCGGAAAGCTTTTTAGGAAAAGACCATTTAAAACGGATTCAGGAGGAAGCCGTAGCCATGGTTAAAGAAGCCCTTTCGGCCTGAGTTTTATCTTCGTTATAGCGAAGCAGACGCAGCGCGTTAAGCACAACGACCAGGGTGGAACCTTCATGAAGAAGTACGGCTATACCTATACCCGCATAGCCGAGTATAACTATGGGTACCAAAAATGCAATCATCCCCAGACTGATAAAAATATTCTGTCGGATGATGGCCCGGGTTTTACGGCTTAATCCGAGTGCCAGCGGCAGTTTTTCCAGGTCATCAGCCATGAGTGCAACATCGGCTGTTTCAAGGGCTACATCTGAACCCGCAGCTCCCATGGCAATTCCAACGGTTGCATTGGCCATCGCTGGAGC
>JASCXY010000324.1 GCA_030012235.1 Balneolaceae bacterium ANBcel3
ATGCATGCACATATCCGCAAGATGCTGACAAGCCTGTTTGATGAAGCTACAGCGGCTTCCGTTCAGATTCTTTATGGCGGAAGCATGAACCCGAAGAATGCGGACGAACTGATGAAACAGCCGGATGTGGATGGCGGCCTTATTGGTGGTGCCAGCTTGAAGCCGGACAGCTTCGCTGAACTTATTGCTATCGCTGCCAAGCAGTAATCATCGTTTGATCAGCCTGAAACAAACAGGGCTGTGTGAGTAATTGAAAGCCGGGCGTCTTGTTTCGTCCGGCTTTTTTTTTAACGTACTGCGAAGGCATTATTCGGCGCATTAGAAACGGCTTTTTTATATATTGGCACAGTACCGGCCGATGGCACCGTTGGCAGGCAATGAACTAAAATACATGGGTGAATACCCGGATTACAAAGGAATTAAACATTAAAAACACATGAGTTATAATGTATTGATTATCGGTTCAGGTGGAAGGGAGCATGCCCTGGCCTGGGGAATTAGCCGATCAAAGGAACTTAACACCCTCTATATTGCCCCCGGGAATCCGGGAACAGAACCCCTTGGGATCAATGTGCCGATATCACCCTCCGGATACCCCTCCGTAAAGGAATACTTTGAAGCCGTACACGCGTTTGCCATCGAAAAAAAGATCGACGTCACAGTCATCGGACCCGAACAACCCCTGGTGGATGGAATTACCGATTTTCTGGAGGAAAAAGGCCTGAAAGTGTTTGGCCCGTCCCAAAAAGCCGCCCAGCTGGAAGGCAGTAAAATCTTTTCCAAGTGGCTCATGCACAAATACAACATCCCCACGGCGGATTCTGAGAGCTTTACCGGCGAAACCGTACTGGAAGATGTCGAAGCCTGGCTGAAAGTTGAGAATGAAAAATGGCCGGTGGTTATCAAAGCCGACGGTTTGGCCGCAGGCAAAGGAGTTTTTATCTGCAAAAATTTGTCCGAGGCATCGGCGCATATACAACGGATCAAAGACGACCCGTCACTGCGAAAAGCGGCTACCCGGGTCGTTGTGGAAGAGTTTATGGAAGGAGAAGAGGCTTCTGTATTTGCGATCACCGACGGACGGCATGCAAAACTATTATTGTCGGCACAGGATCATAAACGTATTGGTGAGGGCGATACCGGCCTGAATACCGGAGGGATGGGAGCCTATGGACCGGCACCTGTGGCCGATAGCCGCATCATGAAACTGGTGGAAGATACCATTCTCTATCCGACGCTCGGTGCCATGCAGGTGGAAGGGCATCCTTACCGTGGCGTACTGTATCTGGGGCTAATGATTAATGAAGAAGGGCCACGTGTTGTGGAATATAACTGCCGGTTTGGCGATCCCGAATGCCAGGTGATTGTCCCGGCCATGAAATCCGACCTGCTTCGGGTCATTATGGCAACGGTGAATTTTGAGCTGGAGAAGGAAGAAGTGGAAATGCACGACGGGCACTACTGTTGTGTCGTTATGGCATCCGGCGGTTATCCGGAAGCATTTGAAAAAGGAATGGAAATCCATGGCCTGGAAGAGGTATCAGAAGATTCCATGGTCTTTCACAGCGGTACCCGGTCTGAAAACGGTAAGGTCTATACCAATGGAGGAAGGGTACTGACGGTCACTTCAAAAGGGGCCTCCCTTTCCGAAGCGATCGATGCCGCCTATCGGGATATCGAAAAAATTTCTTTTGACAAGGCCTATTACCGAAGAGATATTGGAGCAAAGGGACTCAAACGAAGTTCTTAAGTGTTTTCCTGTAATCCGTTTCAAGCCTGTTTATGATCGAGAAGGCTATTGCATATGTGGCATGGCCGGTTCTGCTGGCCGGGCTTTGGGTTTCCGGAGCACCCTCCGGTGCGATGGCCTGTGCCGTGGATACGAACGCGGTTTCCATGCAGGAGTACCGGCTGACTTCCGGGCTTCGCGATGCACGGGCATTGCGCATTTCCACCCGCGG
>JASCXY010000325.1 GCA_030012235.1 Balneolaceae bacterium ANBcel3
ACAAAACAGCGAGGTTCGCAAAACAGGAACCCTCTATCTGAATCCAACTCCGGAACCAGCTTTCTATTTGCCACAAACCGCATATAAAGGCGAGGTCATCCGCCTGTCCGCCGATAACGAGAGAAATCGTGCCGGCAAGCCTCTGGCTTCAAAATGGTATATCAACGGAAGAGAATGGAACGCCTCTGAGTTTACTGTACAGAACAGCCGGTACGATGTCGTACTGGTACAGGACGATGAAAGCGGCCTGCCCAATTCTTCGGCTTCTTTGCGTAAAACCCTTAACGTAATAACGCCTCCGCCGCTTAGTGTGGAGTTGCCTGATGCTGTAATTCTTGGCCAGCGGCTGCATGTTTCTGATATGAAATTGCCCGCAGAGTATGTTCTGGTTCAAAGCAACAGCGCATCCACCGACTGGGTGGGGGATGCCACCGGCACACGACCAGTGGTGATTGGATGGAAGCCCCAGAGAGATATTCTTGAAACCCATACCTTTGAAGTGGAAGTTCTTGAACGGCTGCGCGCACGGCAGGAACGATTGCAATACAGATCTACGTTTAATCCTGTGAACAATCGCGTCTTTGTGCAGGCACCGGAAGTAAACCGGCCGGAAGATCATGTGTTGACGTACGAGTGGATTTCTGCTTCCTCCGGGGAGGTAGTCGCCATTGGTTCGTCGGCTCATCTGCCTGTTTCAGAAGGATGGAACGAGTTTGAACTGGTAATAACTGAAGCGGCCAGCATTATTGGCAGCCGGGTTCTGCGAGTACCCGTATCGGTGCAAGCCGAATAATTCGATACAGTACCTTAAGTAAACCAAAACGGATATCGATTGCAGATACCGGTGACTGTCAGGAGTTTTTTTCCCAGTTTGAAATCATATTCAGCCGGCGTGGCGTTATGTCCATGGTTCCAACAAGTCATATGATCTGTAGGTGATCCTGTATATTATATCTATATCATTTTATGAAAAAAACAGCTCTCTTTCTCTTCATCCCCCTGTTTGTGGCTATGTGTTCTGATACAGAACCTTCGTCTGATGAACCCGCTCATGAAGACATCGCCGGTTTTCCCGTAGAGGATTTTGGTAATTTTAGAACCCCCTTTTTATTTATAGCCATGCCTTGTTTCGAACAGCAGAATGCGCTGAACCCCGAAGGAGGGGGGGATGCGGAAGTAATCCTGTACATCGCCAATATTTTTAGTAAAGCGACACTTGCGCTGAATGGAGAGATGCTGGATCTGGACCATCCTAACCCTATGCCTATGCTTATAGGCCGTTATCCGGTGACTCCCGGGGATCTCATTACCTACGAGGTGTATATTGACGGCACCTATCGCTCCGGACAGGTGGAAGTACCCGAACTGCTTTCAGTCTATTATCCCGACACCCTCAGCCTGGCGGAAGCCCCGATGGTTTTCTGGAATCAGGAAACAGACCCGGATCTGTTTTTGACCCGGCTCACCGGAGGAGAATCCCGCTTTGCCCCACCCATCATCGATGATGTGGGAGGCATTGAAGGCGATGAACGTCAGTTCACGTTCCAAAAAGACCTGTTTCAAAGCCTGATCCTTCGGGACACCTGGTATCTCAATGCCATGGTACAGGCGGTTAATTTCGAGGAAAACGAGGGCATGTATATGATGGCTTCCTGCTACGATGTTCAGAATTTTGAATCGGAGATTAACAATCACACTGCTCCGCAGGATACGACGGAAGAAAAACAATGGGGACACAGGCCATAACCCAAGCCTGTTTGAAAATACCACATACCGGGATGGGGTTTCTGTTGCGTAAAAAAGCCCCGCCCGCTTCACACGCTTTAAAAGCGCTTTTAAAAAGATGTAAAAAGGTGTTCTGAGGCAGGGCTATTTGCCTTGTTTTAGGTAGCTTACCCGTTCCTGAATGATTTATTCAGGATATGTATGGCTTATTATTTAATTATTGCAAA
>JASCXY010000326.1 GCA_030012235.1 Balneolaceae bacterium ANBcel3
GTTGCAATAATTAAATAATAAGCCATACATATCCTGAACAAATCATTCAGGCACGGGTAAGCTACCTAAAACAAGGCAAATAGCCCTGCCTCAGAACACCTTTTTACATCTTTTTAAAAGCGCTTTTAAAGCGTGTGAAGCCGGCGGGGCTTTTTTACGCAACAGAAACCCCATCCCGGTATGTGGTATTTTCAGACAGGCTTGGGTTATGGCCTGTGTCCCCATTGTTTTTCTTCCGTCGTATCCTGCGGAGCAGTGTGATTGTCAATCTCCGATTCAAAATTCTGAACATCGTAGCAGGAAGCCATCATATACATGCCCTCATTTTCCTCGAAATTAACAGCCTGTACCATGGCACTGAGATACCAGGTGTCCCGAAGGATCAGGCTTTGAAACAGGTCTTTTTCGAACGTGTACTGACGTTCATCGCCTTCTATGCCGCCAACATTGTCGATAATGGGCGCTGCAAAGCGGGATTCCCCCCCGGTCAGCCGGGTCAGAAACAGATCCGGGTCTTTCTCCTGATTCCAGAAAACCATAGGGGCTTCTGCCAAATCGAGGGTGTCGGGATAATAGACCGAAAGCAGTTCGGGCACTTCCACCTGGCCATACCGGTAGTCACCGTCCACATACACCTCATAGGCGATTATGTCGCCGGGTGTTATCGGATACCGGCTTGTCAGCATCGGCATGGGAGAGGGCTGTTCCAGATCCAGCATCTCACCGTTCAGTGCAAGCGTTGCTTTTTCAAATATATCGCCGATGTACAGGATCACTTCCGCGTTCCCCTCTCCTTCGGGGTTCATTGCGTTCTGCTGGACGGCACAAGGCATGGCTATAAATAGAAAGGGCGCTCGAAAATTACCAAAATCCTCAACGGGGAAGCCGGCAACGTCTTCATGAGCGGGTTCATCAGACGAAGGTTCCGTATCGGAACACATGGCCAAAAACAGGGACATGAATAGAAAGAGAGCTGTTTTTTTCATAAGAAGGTATAACATTCAGGATTACATGCAGATATACACGTCACTCGTTGGTACCATGGGCATAACGCTTCCCCGGCCTGAATATGATTTCAAACCGGGAAAATGCTTCTGACGGTCACCGGTATCTGCAAGCGATATCCATTTTTGTTTATATACGGTACTTCATCGAATTATTCGGCTTGCACGGAAACGGGTATTCGCAACACCCGGCTGCCAACAATATGGGCGTCTTCCGTTATCACCAGCTCAAACTCGTTCCATCCTTCGGATACAGAAAGATGAGCCGATGAGCCTTTGGCAATGACTTCACCAGAGGCTGCGGAAACCCATTCGTACGTCAATACATGGTCTTCCGGGCGATTTACTTCCGGTGCCTCTACAAAGACGTTATTGTTTACAGGGTTAAACACGGTTCTGTATTGCAATCGTTCCTCCCGGGCGCGCAGACGTTCCAGAACTTCTACTTCAAACGTATGGGTCTCAAGAATGTCTCTCTGAGGTTTCCATCCGATCATAACGGAACGCGTTCCGGTTGCATCGCCCACCCAGTCGCTGGATGCACTGTTATTTTGCACCAGGACATACTCTGCAGGTAAGTTCATATCCGAGACGTGCAGCCGCTGGCCAAGAATGACCGCATCGGGCAGTTCTACCTGAAGAGACGGAGGCGCGTGGACGTTCAGGGTTTTTCGCAATGATGCCGAAGAGTTGGGCAGGCCGCTCTCATCGTCCTGAACCAGGACCACATCGTACCGGCTGCTTTCCACGGTAAACTCAGATTCGTTCCATTCACTGCCGTTGATGTACCATGTGGAAGAGAGTGGTTTACCGGCACGGTTTCGCTCGTTATCGGCGGTAAGTCGGATCACCTCGCCTTTATATGCGGTTTGTGGCAAATAGAAGGCTGGTTCCGGAGTTGGATTCAGATAGAGGGTTCCCGTTTTGCGAACCTCGCTGTTTTGA
>JASCXY010000327.1 GCA_030012235.1 Balneolaceae bacterium ANBcel3
AATACCGTTATTGCCGGTGAAGCCAAAAGAGGCGTGAAACGGCACATTCATATACGCACCTGAAGCGCTGATATTATGATCCTGACTATAGGTGTTTCTATAAATTTCATCCTGCCAGTCGGTATCCGCGGTGCCGAAATATTGCGTTCCCCGATCTCCGAAAAGATCATCTACTGTCTGACGAAACTCGTCTGTGGATAATACACCCACTGTTGAGCGACGGGTATGCAGCGTAAACTTACCACTATAATTAACACTCAGCGGCTGATCTACACGTCCTCTTTTCGTTGTAATGATAATAACTCCGTTAGAAGCCCGTGAGCCATAAATGGCGGTTGCTGAAGCATCTTTCAGGACGGTTATGGATTCAATGTCGTTTGGGTTTATGGTATTCAGAGGATTTCTCATACCGGAGATACCCCCTCCTTCCAACACCATTCCATCCACAACAAACAGAGGATCGTTACTGGCCGAAAGCGAAGAACCGCCTCTTACGCGAATCACCGTTCCGGCACCCGGAGCACCATCACTGGTCGTGACCTCTACACCCGGCACACGTCCCTGAAACATCTCTCCGACATTTGTTAGTCCGCCCTGATTAAAATCGGCAGAACTCACCGTACTGATAGAGCCTGTATTATCCTCTACCCTGCGGACTCCATAACCGATAAACACAATTTCATCGCCATAAATGGACTCCGAACGAAGACGGACATCCAGTGAAGTCCTTCCCTCGACAGGCACTTCCAGACTTTGATATCCGATATACCGGAAAACAAGAACAGCCTCTGCATCTGCAGTGAGGGAAAAATTCCCGTCAAGGTCTGTCGTTGTACCTTGTGTCGTACCCTGTATTACTATATTGACACCCACCAATGCCTGATCGGTATCGGCATCTCTGACCTGTCCTTCAATATTTATTGATTGTGCCCATGCGGCTCCCTGATACATAAAAAGAGGCGATGAGACAAGCAAAAAGATCAGGAAAGCTAATAGTCTGTTACGTTTTTTTAGCATAAATCCTTCCTTTTAGAGTTTATTGTTCGAGAAAAAAGTTCTCTTTTATGAAATGCAGCATTCATACCATGACCGGCTTCTATGATACGTACTGCCTGTTTTGTCACCTATAACGCACTAATTTGACGCACATCTTGTATACAAAGTAATGAAAGCGCTTACATTTTCAAAATTTTTATACTCGTTTTTAAAAAAATGAGAGCGCTTACAAATAGTATATCTGAATAGAAAACCGCTTCCATGAATAAATAGTTCCAGACAGAGCTTATGATGTAAGCGGTTAACTAAGCGAACAGAATAATTTCACACAATAAAAACGGTTCGTCAATTGCCGTAGCGTGTGGCTACATAATTATCCAGCATCTTCCTGAAGTCTGCACCAATGGTTTCTCCGGTAAGTGTGGAGTGTAACTTGCCATCCACATATACGGGAGCTTTGGGTTCTTCAAAGGTTCCTGGCAGAGAAATACCGATATTGGCATGTCTTGATTCACCCGGACCATTGACGATGCAGCCCATGACCGCAACGTTCATTTCCTCCACCCCGGGATAGATCTTTTTCCATACCGGCATCATTTCAAGGATATAGGTTTGAATCTCATCCGCCAGCTCCTGAAAATAGGTACTCTTTGTTCGCCCGCATCCCGGACAGGCGGTCACCTGAGGCAAAAAGCTTCGGATACCCAAAGACTGTAAGATTTGCTGGGATACCCGAACCTCTTCCGCACGATCCCCGTTTGGCATGGGAGTTAGAGACACACGAATGGTTTCTCCAATTCCCTGTTGCAACAGAACAGAAAGGGCGGCGGTACTGGCGACGATTCCCTTCATTCCCATTCCGGCCTCTGTAAGGCCCAGGTGCAATGGGTAGGTGCACAGATCCGCAAGACGGGTATAGGCTTCAATCAGATCCCTGAC
>JASCXY010000328.1 GCA_030012235.1 Balneolaceae bacterium ANBcel3
CGGCACGGTTATCTGCAAAGCGGTTCATTGCTAGAATACCGGCATAGTGATTGAACCAGTCATCATAAGAGGCAGGCCATTGCCAGCGATAGATATGATTTTCTATCTCCGGTTCAATTCTGTCGGTCATCTCCTGAATGCCTTTTTTAAGTCGATCCGGGTGGAAGGTTGTGTTCAAGTGTCCGGCTACTTTATTTATAAATTGGTGTTTAAAGTGCTCATTTTCCAAAAGATTCCGGAAAAGAAGATTGGGCCACTCTGCTTGATTCCTGCCACTTAGCTCACTGGTTACCCATTCAATCATATCAAAACTATCCCGGGTACTCAGGTTAAAAGACCGGTCTACATCTACCAGTAGCCATCTCCATCTGCCATCATGACCGGGAGGAGCATCCGGGTCATAAGGAACCCGTTTTCTGAAATAATCATAATTATTATGCGGCCAGTCATTATTGGCAAAAAAGATATTGGTGATAAAATAATTCAGGTAATTGTCTATGTCGATGCGTGTTTGCATGTAATCATAATGCTCTTCAATCGATAAGTCATGGGCCGCAGCATAATCAAGGGTTTCTATCCAGTGTATACTATCACCTTCTGAGGCAAAATACCTGCCAGTCAACAGGTCAATTTCGCCCTCTTCAAGGCCATAGACGCGATTCAGATAATGCCGGTCATATCGTTCACGGATATTGTGTATCCCCCAATACTCCCCATTGATATACAGCACAGATGGACGGTATGCCTGGGTGTCGAAATTTAAATGCGAAACCAGTTGTTGAGCGAGTGCGTCACGGAAAAGAGCATATCCCCAGTCGTTTCCGGAATTTCTCAGAATAAGGCGATTGTACTGGTCGTACGGAAGCTCTTCAAAGAAAGGATGATAAAAACGATTATCCCCGTAAGCATTACGTGCATAAAGACGCAGTGATTTTTGAGCAAAACGCCGGGTCCAGTTTCCGTGAATTCGAACACCGGCATCCGTAGAAAGGACGCGCTCACCGCTTGTTTCGAAAAACTCAAGTGAACCTACCCGTTCCCATTCAATGCCACGATTAATAAAATTTCCTGCCCCCGGATGGTCCGGATCTCCATCTGCTCCGGGAATATATATCCCATAGTCGTGATCAAAAAGGTTTTCGGGATCTGTTGCCAACGAGAAGACAGGCAGTTTATGTAGATCGTGGTTTTCAGATGGCAGAAAATACGTATGTGTTTCGATTTGGCTGGGAAGATAACCGTCTTTGACGGCTATGGCCCGAATTACAGTAGCCTTAGGAACAGGCCCCTTTGGCCCTCTCCAGGATCCGGATTGATCTAAAGCATAGGTTGTCTGGATTTCTGAAATGGAATTGGGTTCACCTGAACGATCAGATAAAATGACCGTTTGTGTCCATTTCTTACTTTCTGTGGTTGGAGTTGAACCATCCATAGTGTAGTAAATCGAGACGTTTGGATCGGGGTGAGAAAGATCCAGCTCGAAGGGCTCTTGGTAAAAACCACCGATATGACTAAATAATGGAGGATCTAAAATATCACCACCTGTGTCGGAAGAGCCCGCATTGGTGGCATTGGGTGTCGGGTCACTGAAAAAGACCCATTCACCGGTACCATCGGGTAATCGACCTATAGAAATGTCGGTAGGAAGCTCAACCGGTTCCAGTTCATCCAGCCTTTCTCCGGAGTAGGAGGTCAGGAGAATTTCTTCTCCGGCCGATGAAATAGAGAAGTTTGTATGGAGTTCATACTCCGGATTTCTTCGGTTTTTCCCCGAAGCCCAGACCAATAGAAACTCCCCGGGTGAAAGAATTATATCCGGCAAAACCCAGCGAAAGGGGCGGTCATAATCATCAGAAAGACCAAATCCCATCAGGTTAACAGGCTCCTGGCCGAAGTTGTAAAGCTCAATCCAGTC
>JASCXY010000329.1 GCA_030012235.1 Balneolaceae bacterium ANBcel3
CTTTTTTAAGAGGGCATGGGATTACACCTGAACCACACCATTTTGAGAATGCAACTCCTTTTCAAATTTTAGCTCGAAGTATCCGTAATCTGATATTCAGTTACGAAAAAATGGAAAATACAGAACGAGTAATGGAACTCCGGCGTTTACTCAGCTACGTCGTGCATTACGAAAAAATTTCTTCATAGTATTTATTTACGAAGATGAGGGTTCAGCTTCGTTGCCAGGTGAACGAACTTTTCAGATTGATCCTGATTTCCGTTTCGACGATGTATTTCTGCCGCCGCCAAAAGCACTTCCGGATGCGTAGGTATTTTCCCCATCAGGTTTTTCAGTAAAACAGCGCCCCGGTGGTAGTCTTTTTCTCCAATGGCGACCTTTAACTGATACAGGGCGATATCGAGAGGCAGTCCGGACTCTTCCAGTCGTTCGATGTAAAGTTTACAACGGGAAAAAATGGTCCTGTCGAAATAAAAGGCGATTAAATCATGATATAGTGTTGTGTTCGGATCAAATGCGAGATTCTGTTCCTCAAGCTTTCTTAACACCTCCCGGTCATTAGCCGCCATCATCAGCCGGATCAGGGACCATAGCTGGTGTTCGTCAAACGTCGTCTTGAGCAATTTTGTTTTTTCTTCGCTGGTGTAGAGCTCTTCAAAGTATGCAAGCAGGCGGCTTTCAGGGTAAAATGGGTTGATGACCGAACCAAGATGAAGGAATTGCTGCAGAGGATCCCATTCTTTTATTTCTTTTGGGAGCGTTGGTTCCATCTTCCACTCTTCGTGGAAAAGGGACGCATTCTGCCAATACGATTTGCTCCTCATGGTAAGCCCGAGATCACCGGTAGTTTTTCCCGACAGGTGGGTTACATACTCATTTTTGGCAATGGCTACTTTTTTTCCGCTCTGCTTAATTCGCAGGCAAAAATCAGCATCATCAAAATAAGCCAGTCCGTATTGTTTGCTGAAAGTGAGTCCGGGATGATTTCGAAAGGCAAGACAATATCCATCCAGGAGTTCGGTTTCTTCCAGCTCTTCCTCTGAATCCCCGGGCTCTGCGGGTATTTTTTCTTCTGAAAACTCCGAACATTGTGGCTCATTCCAGCTGTGATTGGTTTTTGGAGCGACCAGTCCAAGTTCAGGATTCTTTTCCAGTAAAGATGCCAGCCGGGCCGGGATGGGGCTTTTCAAGAGAACATCGTTATGCATAACCATAACAATGCCATCACCTGCTTTGGCAAGGCCCTGATTCACGGCAGCGGCATAACCAAGATTTTGCTCGTTGGTCAAAACGGTAATAGGGTAGCTGTCCTTGATCAGATGATCCAGATAATCAGCGGTATCATCCACACTTCCATTATCTATAACAATGATTCGAGTACGATCTTTGGCGGTAAAACGGAAAACGGTATTCAGACAGTCATCAAGAAGTGAACGACGATTTGTAGACGTTGGTATGATAATAGTCAGCGGGGGTTGTTCACGGATTTCAGAAGCAAAAAGCCCGGTGGAAGAGAAACTTTCCTCCGGGACTTCAGCCTCCTCGGGGCTTTTCTCTTCTTCTGCTGGTTCGGAAGAAGGCTCTTCCTCAGCGTCCGTTTGGGCTTGTTCTTCTCCTTCGTCTGCTTCGTTTTCCTGATTTACTTCTGCTTTTTCTTCAACGCTTTTTTCCGCAGCTTCAGAAGCTTCTGTTTCCGGTGTTTCAGGAGAGCCGGTGTCTGGTTTTTTCTTGGGATCGCCCGGTTCATCGTCCGTTGTCGTTTCCTCGGGTTCAGATGGAGCACGGTCGATAATCCTGGACGAATCCTCCTCCAGTGATTCCTGAGATTCAACGGGATCATCCGCCGGTTTTATGGTTTCAGAATCCGAAGCCGTATCTGATTTTGCGACATTGTCCGGAGGTG
>JASCXY010000033.1 GCA_030012235.1 Balneolaceae bacterium ANBcel3
TTCGTCCAAAGCGAAGAACATTCAGATCAATTATTTTATCTGATACGTTCCACAACTCTACAAAGCGCACATGGGATAAGCCATCTGAACGATAGAGAAGTTCATTGATGATGATATCTCCGGGTTTAGCATTTTCTGTAAGAGTTAGTATCAGGTTTTGATCGGAACTGCAGCTGTTTAGTGTACTGCAAAACGGTTGGATCTGAAGATTGTAGCGCCCGGTTTCCAGCTCTTCTTCAAAAACAAACGTGCATTTTTGAGGGTGTGGGCATAACATGGTGACTGGTTGCCACTCAGTGGTGCCCTTTTGTAACATGAGTTGCAGCTGGTCTTTTGCAATTGGATACGTAAACGTGAGCGTTAAAAAAAGATGTTTGGGTTCTTGATCCGGATTGTTGGTCTGAATGGATACATCAGCGATTTCAGGTATGGGTATATCTGAGAGCAATTGAATGGGTCCATATGTGAAATGGCGGTTTCGGCTGGAAGTGAAATCAGACCGGAGGCCAAAATGCCCTGGAGATATGGGAGCCAGTTTTTCTATAGAAACAGAGCCTCTGTGAATAGGTGTGGGATCCGTTTCCGTGCCGATCATTAGATGCAGGGAATCCGCAGGGCAGCGGACGACGCGGAAGCGATAAAACGGGCCGTCTTCAACCATCAACTTCGTCTCTATTAATGGTAATACAGAGGAGTCCTTGTTCAGGTAAAGCAGCCGAAAGGGTTTGTGCGATCCACTTTCTCCTGCCTGAAGGACGATACCTGTTTTCGGACTTTCCGGTTCATAATCCGATGCATTTAGAAATATGAATGATCGGTTATTATCGGACGAAACGAAATCCTGTCTTAGTTCCCACTCCCAAACCACAGGATTAAAAGCTCTTCGGGTAACGATTTGTGCTGAGGATGCACCTGCTGGGGCGTTCAATTGGAGACCGGAACGATCTGAATCTTCGTAGACAGAAAAGAAGTCCAGTGTACCGGCCCAGGTGATAGAATCCGGTGTTTGGTGAAAAGATTCATGAAACAGAACCTGAGAAGAAGCGGCAACGGTAATACTTGTCGAAAGCAGAACCAGAACCCCGAAAGAGCGTATGCACGATCTCAGAGATGAGTTATTTGTAATGAAGAAGCGTAGGAAAAAAAATAGGGTTACGAGGCTATCACCCCGCAACCCCATAGGACTGTAGAATTGCGCGTTCACGAATCCCCCCATGAATAGGTCGGTTGGTGTTAATCTGTTCGGTTATACAGATAATCAAGGGAGTAAGTTCTTGCACAGGTGAATCAAAATAGATACAACCTGTATGAACTTAAAAAATCGTAAATCTACAGCCAAGGTAGTAATAGAATCACATTAAGGCAAGTAAAAAAGCGCTTTTTTTACAGGATTAATTATGATTCCACAAAGTCAGAAAACAGAAAGCATCAACAAAAAAGCGTTACTGCCTGTTTTTATTGTTGATGCCTGAAAAAAGCGTCCGGATAAAACCGGACGCTCAAATATAGTACAAAAATATTATTTAAAATAGCCTTTTGCGTGAAGATATTCAGCATTCAGAATAGAACATCCGGCCGCACCTCTTACCGTATTATGTCCTAATGCATTAAAAGAGATATCCATCACGTTGGCCATTCGGAGTCTTCCCATCCCAACCTGCATACCGTTTTCATACTCAGACTGGTGTCTGGGTTGAGGGAAACGAGGATCTTCATACAGGCGAACCGGTGGCTTCGGTGCTGATGGAAGATTGAGGTCATCGATGGGTGATTTCCAGTTCTTGACGACGTCAATGACTTCATCGATGGATGCCGGCTTCTTTTTAAGAGAAGCGGTCACTGATAGTAAGTGGCCGTTGATTACAGGAACGCGGGTAGCTGTTGCGTGAATGGGCAGGTCTGCAAATTTGACTTTTCCATTCTCAAGAGTACCGAGAAGCTTCAGGGGTTCCAGTGCGATCTTTTCCTCTTCGCCTCCGATATACGGAACAATATTGCAAAGAATATCAAGACTGGGAACTCCGGGATAACCCGCACCGGAAACAGCCTGCATGGAAGTAAGAATGATCTTTTCAACACCAAAAGCGTCATAAATGGGCTTAAGAGCCGTAGTAAGTGGAATACAGACGCAGTTAGGGTTTGTTACAATGAACCCTTTTCCATTTGGATCAAAATCCTGGGAATGGATTAATTCTGCATGGTCTGGATTTACTTCCGGCACCATAAGAGGAACATTCTCATGCTGACGATACACACGGGCATTGGTAATTACCGGGATTCCGGCTTTGGCAAAGGCCATTTCAATATCACCGGCAATGGCGGCATCCATACCCGAAAAAACGAAGTCTACGTCCATTTTACCCGGTTCGCAGGTGGTTACCACCATATCAGCGATATCTGAGGGCATTTCAGAAGATTCCACCCAGTTTGCGGCATCCCGGTATGTTTTACCTGCGCTGCGTTCAGAAGCGCCGAGCGCAGTCACTTTAAACCAGGGATGGTTACGAAGTAAATGAATAAATTTTTGTCCTACAGCACCTGTTGCACCAAGTACACCAACACGATATTCAGCCATAATAATAGAATTTTCTTATGAGTTAGCTGTTTCTATTGTCCTTTGTCCTTTATTCTTTGCCCCGGTTCCGTTTTACCGGCAGGAAAGCGGACGTATATGTTATTAACTACAGTGGCGTAGAAAATACGAAGAAAAGAAATAAAAACGAATGAAAGCTGACTAGAGTGGGCCTCTGTTTTTCTTCAGTGCTTCGAAACAGAGGGGGACGAGTATAATAAAATACCTTCATAATTCAATCAGAGCGGTTTTTTACGACCTAAAAATGCGGTATATTTAGCATTTCCTGTGCACCCGAAGGTATATTTCGGGGTACCATCGATCAGATTATTTCAAATTTATTATGGCTTCAAAAAACAGACTGGATAAAATTGTTTCTCTTTCAAAAGCCCGCGGATTTATTTTTCAATCTTCGGAGATTTATGGTGGATTAAGTGCCGTCTACGATTACGGCCCACTGGGAGTTGAACTCAAACGCAAGATTAACAAGGCCTGGTGGACGGCGATGACCCGTAAGCATGATAATATCGTCGGGTTGGATTCGGCTATTCTCATGCATCCGAAAGTTTGGAAAGCAAGCGGACACGTAGATAGTTTTAGCGATCCCATGATCGATGACAAGCAGTCCAAGATGCGTTATCGTGCAGATATTTTGATCGAAGAGCATATTTCAAAACTTCGCGAAAAAGGGAATGAAGAGCATGCGGATCATATTCAGAGTCTTCTGGATAGCGCCGGCACCCGTTCTTCCATGAATGAAGATCTCTATGCCATTATCATGGAAGAGCAGATCAAGAGCCCCGATTCAGGAGCTTTTGACTGGACGGATGTCAGACAGTTTAATCTCATGTTCAAAACACAGTTTGGAGCAACAGCTTCTGGTGAAGAGTCGGAAGTATATATCCGGCCGGAAACCGCTCAGGGAATTTTCGTTAATTTTACCAACGCCCTGAATACCACCCGGCAACAGGTTCCTTTTGGAATTGCACAGATTGGGAAAGCTTTCAGGAACGAAGTGGTTGCCCGTCAGTTTGTATTTCGTATGAGAGAGTTTGAGCAGATGGAAATGCAATATTTTGTGAAACCGGGAACAGATTCAGAGCAGTATCAGCGCTGGAAAGAAGAGCGTATTGCCTGGCATAAGAGCTTGGGGATTCGCCCTTCTAAACTCCGTTTTCACGATCATCCGGAGGATAAGCTTGCCCATTATGCCAAAGAAGCCGTGGATATTCAGTATGAATTTCCGATCGGCTGGCAGGAAGTGGAAGGCATTCATAATCGCACCGATTTTGATCTCGGAGCACATCAGGAGCATTCCGGAAAGAAAATGGAATATTTCGATCCCTCTTCTCAGGAGCGCTATATCCCATATGTGGTTGAAACTTCCATCGGACTTGACCGCTGTTTGCTGATGGTCTTGTGCGATGCTTTCCAGGAAGAAGAGGTGCCCGGAGATAAAGAAGGGACTACCGAAACCCGTACCGTCCTTAAGCTGCATCCTAAGCTTGCACCTGTTACTGCCGGAGTTTTTCCTCTGATGAAAAAGCCGGAGTTGAAAGAACTGGCTGAAAAAATCAAGGTGGACCTGTCGGATGAATTTGATGTTCAGTACGATGAGAAGGGATCGATCGGGAAACGGTACCGAAGACAAGATGAAGCCGGCACACCGTTTTGTCTGACCGTTGATTTTGACAGTCTGGAGGATCAAAAGGTAACCATCCGCGACAGGGATACCATGAAACAGGAACGGGTGGAGATCTCAAAAATTGACCCGTATCTGAGAGCAAAGATCAAGACCTGGTCACCGGAGGAAGGTCAGTAATAACAAAAGTCCGTTGTTTTTCTTTAGATACCCGGTTTTTTCACAGAGTAAGGCCGGGTATCTTTTTTTTGTAAAAAAACGGGTCCTGCTGGCATAATTTAAAGGAAATGAACAAATACCACGTTCTACATCCATTACTTTTTTCTTGATAATGAGTGAAAAATCTAAAAAAAAGTGCAAAATATTCTTTGATTTTATATGTTGTAGGAAGTGTATTAATGATAATTATGAATTAAAAGGGCAATATATTGGCTACAATTAAAGAAGGCGACACCATACAAGTTCACTATACTGGAAAAACATCTGATGGCACCGTTTTTGACTCTTCAAGAGATCGGGAGCCGCTTGAATTTACCATTGGTGAAGGAAAACTGATCCCTGGTTTTGAAAAGGCGGTTGTCGGACTCAGCAAAGGAGATAAGAATACGGTAACCATACCTTCTGGTGAAGCTTATGGAGATAAGCGTGAAGATATGGTCATCGATGTTCCAAAAGACAATATCCCGCCTGATGTAAAGGCAGAAGTTGGGCAACAGCTTCAAATCCAACAGAAAGATGGAGGTGCAATACCTGTGGTGGTAACTGAAGTTGCAGACCAAACGGTAAAATTGGACGCAAATCATCCTCTGGCAGGCAAAGACCTCACGTTTGAAATTGAGGTCATGGATATCTTGTAATTTATACAAGCCCCCATATTCAAGGGACTCTTTTGCGAGAGTCCCTTTTTTTATTTTAAAAATGCGATTGACCGTAAACCTTTTTTGGGTGGCCATCGTGCCGTTGCTCGTCTGCGGTTGCCTTGGCCCGGCAAGGGACATCTATCCGGAAGAGCCTCAGGAACGTCCCATACCTGTATATGTCGTAAAAATTGGCTGGCATGCAGGACTAATTGTTAAATCCGAATATCTCAGCTCGGATTTTCCCGATCACGAGAAAATGCCGGCCGCAGAATGGATTAAAGTAGGCTGGGGCGATGACAAATACTATCCGGACCCCAGTCCACCCGTCTGGGTTGGCACCCGTGCCGTTTTGTGGCCCAGTCGTTCTGTGCTTCACATTGTAGGAATTGACATTCCCGTTGAAACATATTTCGAAGAACGAGAAATCGTCTTACTGCATGTTTCAGAGGAAGGGATGGTGCAGATTTCTGAATTTATTGAGCGCTTTTTCAGACGGGATGACCAGGGGCTTATTCAGTATCACAGCGATGGGAGATATGGCTACAGTGCTTTTTTTAAAGCCCGGTCACGATATTATTTTCCAAAAACATCCAATGTCTGGACGGCTAGAGCACTTCGATCGGCGGGTATGCCGGTTACCCCTTTTTATGCCGTGACTGCTGGTAATGTACTTCGACAAGTCCGGAAAATGGAACGTGCAGATCAGGAAAAAAGGCAAACTTCAACGGAAGAAGAATCCGGCTGAGTTTCGTGGATATAAACCGGTTGGTCAATAAATTCAAGTTGACTTTCAGGGATAACTTACGGTACTTATAGTATATATTCCGATATTATTTGTGCAGGGTAACCAAATAGTCAAACCGAAAAAGGCAATAATATGACTACTGAAGAAAAGATACTCGTTGCAGCAAGAGAGGAGTTTCAACAGGCGGGATTTGGTGGCGCCCGTATGCAGAAAATTGCAGACAGAGCCGGAATTAATAAAGCATCCCTGCATTATTACTACAGAAATAAGGAGAAGTTATTTCAGCAGGTACTGCAAAAGGATATTTTGAGGTTGATGATTCCGGTTAGCATGGTTTTACGGGATCCGTCGCTGTCACTTGAGCAACGAATCCGTACCTTTGTGAAGACCACCACTCAGTTGTTTATGGATCAACCGAATCTCTTGCTGTTCATAATGCAGGAGTTGAACAGAGCACCAGAGCGACTCCTGAATCTCGTCAGGGATATCTTAAAAGAGCATGGCCTGAATGATGACGAAAGCCGAACGTTCAGGGGGCAATTGGAAGAGGGTGTAAAAAACGGCACATTGAAACCTGTTGATCCGGAACAGTATATCGCCAGTGTTTTAGGCATGTGCATGTTTCCGTATGCAGCAAGATCACTGGTTATGGAGCTGCTCGAAAAGGATAAAGAAGCCTACCAGAATTTTTTAGAACAAAGACAGGAAGAATTGATTACGCTTTGCCGACGAATGATTTTTCGTTCGGATGAACCCGAAGATTAATCTTCGATTCTTCAGAACTAAAAGTACCGTAACATATTGCCGGGTAAAATCGTATCGTTTATATCCCCGGTGAGTGTTGATTTTACATTACAGAAAAACAATTCTGTGTAATTTAGTGTAAACAGAGTGAGGTACCTGCATATGACTGATAATCGGTTAATCAAAAGCAAAAGAATCCCCCGTCCGTTTATCCTGATTTTACTGCTGATGGGTATCGGCTGCTTTATGTTGGAAAGTATGCTTGAGCCGCAGGATGGCATTCGAACGTCCGCCTTCTTCGATCAATCTCTTAATTTCAGCATCTCTGATCATGAAGCAGAAAAAAATCCATCCAACCGGATAGCCGTTATAGAAGTACAGGGCTCCATCGGGCCAACCGTCAGCAACTATTTGTCCAGGGCACTGGAAACTGCAAAAGAATCCGGCGACCAGGCACTTGTCATGAAACTGGACACCCCGGGCGGGCTACTCAATGTAACCCAGGATATCGTTCAAATGATGCTGGCTTCAGACCTTCCAATCATCGTTTATGTCTATCCTGAAGGAGGAAATGCCGGAAGTGCAGGCACATTTATAACACTGGCAGCACACATAGCGGCTATGGCCCCGGCGACGAGTATTGGTGCGGCTTCTCCTGTGAGCATGGGAGGTGGACAGCAGGATACGGTGATGCAGAAAAAAGTATTCAACTATGCAGAGTCTTTTATTGAAACCGTCGCAGAGAGGCGCGGCCGAAATGTGGAATGGGCAAAGTCTGCGGTTCGCGACGGAGCCTCTATTACGGCAAATCAGGCTTTGGCAAAGGAAGTAATTGATTACCTTGCCGATGATCTTAAAGGCCTGTTGGAACAAATCGATGGCCATGAAATCAACGGATTGCGTCTGGAAACCAAAGACGCGGAGGTTTATTATATCCGGCCCAACCTGGCAGAGATCCTATTTTCAATCCTGCTTCGTCCGGAAGTATTGCTGATCCTGACACTCGTCGCTATTTATGGTATTCTCGGGGAAATTACCAATCCGGGAGCGATTATTCCCGGTGTAGCCGGTGCGATTTCTCTGATTTTGCTTTTATTCGGTGTGGCGGCATTACCCATAAATGTCGCGGGCTTTCTTCTTATAGGTCTGGCTATTATTTTGTTTGTCATGGAAGCATTTACGCCAACATACGGTCTTTTGCTGGGCGGTGGTGCCATCGCCTTTTTTCTTGGGGCCATTATGTTGTTTCAGGATCTGCCTCAGGATATGCAGCTTTCTATGGGGTGGATTATTCCCGCCACGCTGCTCACCGTTCTCTTTTTCACCTTTGTCGTTTATTATGGACTCAAAGCACAATTTGGGGCCCGGCGAAGCGGTATGGATATGATGGTTGGCAAAGTTGTCAAAGCCGCCGAGCCGATTCACCAGGAAAGCGGCCGTATCGTTTATATGGGTGAGTACTGGAACACCCGAAGCGAAAAGCCTGTCAAAAAAGGGCAAAAGTGCATCATTGTACGTATATCCGGACTGCAGTTGGAGGTAGAGCCGGCCGATGAATACGAAGACTTTTAATCAACCTTCAGGGAAATGACTATGGAAACAATATTTGGAATCAGTGGAATTATGACCTGGATAATTACTTTTATCCTCTTTTTGGGTTTATTGCTTCCTCAGATGTTTAAAATTATGAGGGAGTATGAACGTGCGGTGGTTTTCAGGCTTGGAAAATTTTATATGACCAAAGGCCCGGGACTGATTATCCTCATTCCTTTTATTGATAAAATAGAACGGGTGGATTTGAGGGTGCTTACCATCAACGTGGATAAGCAGGAGATTATCACCAGAGATAACGTAACGGTTCATGTCGATGCCATTACCTTTTTTCGAGTGGTTGATGCTGAAAAAGCCATCATCAATGTGGAAGAGTATCATGCCGCTACTACCTGGCTTGCCCAGACGACCCTTCGAAGTGTACTTGGACAGGCTGAACTGGACGAGCTGCTATCTGAGCGTGACAAAATAAATAAACAGATTCAGGAAATCATCGACCAGCATACAGATCCATGGGGAATCAAAGTGGTTACCGTCGAAGTCAGAGATGTTACTCTGCCGGAATCTATGCAGCGGGCTATGGCTCGTCAGGCAGAAATGGAACGCGAGAGGCGGGCAAAGATTATCAATGCCCAGGGAGAGTTTCAGGCGGCAAAAAAACTGGTTGAAGCGGGTAAAATGATAGAAAAGACGCCTACAGCCCTGCAGCTGCGCTTTCTTCAGACCATGGCCGACATCAGCGACGAGAATTCTACGTTTACTTTTTTACCCATCCCCATGAACTTTTTAGAAGCATTTCAGAAAAAAGCTTCGGATGACGGCAACGATTCAAAATAGATAAAAACCCGGCTTGAAGCAGGTATTTAAAGTATAAAACAAAATCTGGCACTGCAGTCGATGGTATCCGGTTTTTGATGCAAGGTTCCGTTTTTTATCCGGGAGATTGAGGTACGTTTCGGATAGATATTCCAGGGAACGCTCGCAAGTACAGCTGTAAAACAGAAGTAATTAAAAACAGGATACTGATCCGGAGTGACCGGAGATGGTCGCACGGTGGTTGCTCAAAACGCGGAGAGTGATATAGCCAGCAACCAGGCCTCAGCCAGATCCAGAATAAAAATAAGCCAGCCAATCAGGATCGTGGTTACAATAGAGAAAAGCGCGTATGTTGAAGCCATGTAAACAGGAGAAGTGGGCTGGATTCTGCGCATATTATAGGCCGTTAAAAAGAAACTGGCGATCGTAATTCCCCAATAAGCAACGAACATCGTGGCAGCAATAAGCCCCGAGGGGATCGATTGAAGCAGAATAATACCGAGTGTAATTAATAAAATGCTCAAATGATGAGGCCAGAGCAGAAACACCGCAATCTGATGCATTTGTGCATGTTTGTTATTCGCTATCCATAACCAGAGGATGTAGATTCCATTAATGACCGCAGCAATAAAAAAGAAAAAGAGAAACGTAAAAAAAGGATGTGACCAGCTGGGGTTGATGATCGGCAGATAACGCAGAAGGGCAGATAAGCCAATGTTGTCGAGAAAAAAATCGGCTGTCGAAAAGGCTAAAAGCCCGGCAAGAGTGCACGTAACAAAGTACATTCCCACCGCATTTCCGGGGAGGCGTATTCTCCTCATCAGAATGTCATTCACAAAAAAATCATAGTTGAGAAAAAACCGGTGTACAGACTTCCTGTATATAGGATTCAGGCGATAGTAGGCTGCAAATGCTATCCAGAAGAGGAAAAGAAAGATCGTTGATAAGCTGGTACCGTTAATCCGGGTCTTCGGAGAATGTGTTGCAACTTTTGCATCCTCAAAATGGGCATAATGTGTGGTAAGCTGTGAAAGAGTCAGTTCGCCGGAATACGAGTCCCGTGAGGCATGTGCAAAGAACCACTCTTTATTAAAGAAAACGGGAAGGTTTCGGTGCGCCTCCAGCAATGAGAGGGTTTGCTCAAGATCCCGCAAATCGACATGATTTGACAGGGGGTCATATAATATTCCTGCTAATTTTGGTTTTTTTTTCAGCTGAACGTTCAATCGCTCAGCGGAACGAGTCTGCAAAAGGACTCCGTCAAGCGGCTGCACCCGTTCTGAGTCATGAGGTCTGGAATCGAGTATAAAAAAAGAGGAAGCGGGATAGGCATCAGAAAGGCTTTGGAAATAGCTGACCAGTTCGGGCCGGTTCCAGTTGCTATAGGCAAGAAGGCCAAATCCTTTTACCAGAACATGATTGTCATAATAACCTATAAGAGAGGCAACACGCTCTGTGTAGTTCCTGCCTGATTTAAGAATGCGTGAAGGTATAGAGAAAAACTCAGGAACCAGGACAAAAACAGAGAATTGAGCATCGGACAGAGCGATGAGCTGGTCAGAAGTGAGCTCTTTTTCAACCATTACCCATGAAAAGCCAATATCTTTCAGCCAGAGTATGTCTTCTGTATTTAACTCTTTGGCAGAGTCTCCGGGATAATAGACACCAAAGCTTCTGTGTGGAGTAGCATGCGAAGCAGAAATACAGAAAAAAATAAAAAATGTTAGAAAACCAAGCCGCAGAAGGAGAGAATCAGAGCTCATGTTCAACTTTGTGATCTGAGATAGGGATTTCGCGGGTTTCTTTGAAGGTCGACAGTACGATATTGGAACGTGTTTTTTTAACTCCTTCCCAGGATTGGATTCGGGACAAGAGTCGTTCCAGGGAAACGGTATTTTTGGTAGCAATTTTCAGAATATGCGAGCCGTCTCCGGTAATGGAGTGGCATTCCTGTACCTCCGGCTCCTGAACAACACTGTTTACAAAAGAACTGTGGTAACTTGAGTTATCCACTTCCACAAAAATATAAGCGATGATATCAAAGCCAAACTTTTGAGCATTCAGTACAGCGTGATATCCGTCAATCAGTTTTTTCTCTTCCAGTTTTCGCATTCTCTCTGAAACAGAAGGAACAGACAGGTTTACGATTTTTGCAATTTTATTTCGCTGTGCACGTCCGTTTTTCTGGAGATGCTTAAGGATGGCAATATCGATGTCGTCGAGATGGTGCATTTCAGGGAGAATTAACTGTTGTTAAACATATTTCTAAACACAATATAATAGCCTTAATAGTTTAGGTAGTCAAGCATGCTGAATAATTGTTTTATTGAAAAAAATGTTTTATAAAAGATGTAAAAGGGAATTTTGTTTAGTATAAGGGTTTTTAAACAGCGGTTTCCGCTTGAACGGTTTAAAGTGTATCTTTAGAGCTTCAAACAGGTGATCATGGATACAATTTAGAATTATGCTTGATATACAGATTATTCGAACTCAGCCTGAAATGGTAAAAGAAGCCATGCGGGCCAAAAAAGAAAAAGACACTCATTTGGTAGATGAGCTTATAGAAACCGATGAAAAGTGGCGCAATACCGTTTTTGAGCTGGATAAACTCAGGAAGGAAAGTAATTCCAGAGCAAAAGAAATCGGCCAGCTGATGGGGCAGGGGAAAAAAGAAGAAGCAGCTGAGGTTATTCGTCAAACCGGTGAGATGAAGCAGAGCATCAAGCAGATGGAAGAGGACGTGAGAACTCTTGCACAAGAAAGGACGTATCTTTTGCTTCGGATACCCAATATGGCTCATGAATCGGTTCCTGTTACCGAAGATGAATCCGGAAACCAAATGGTACATCATTGGGGGTTTTCTGAGGGAAAGTTTCCTTCTGAATTAGATACCGATGCATCCACGTCAAATGCGGTGCCTCACTGGGATTTACTTGAAGGGAAAAGCTGGGTTGATTTTGATCGGGGCTCGAAAGTGACAGCCTCCGGTTTTCCATTTTATGTAGGGCCTGTTGCACGCCTGCAACGCTCACTGATTCAGTTCTTTTTGGATAAAGCCATTGAGAAAGGCTATATAGAAATGATGGCTCCGTATTTTGTAAATGAAGATTCTGCCCGGGGTACAGGTAATATTCCTGACAAAGAAGATATGATGTACACCATACCAAGAGATGGGTACTACCTGATACCAACGGCGGAAGTACCGGTGACCAACTATCACAGAGACGAAATTTTCAAAGCCGGGGATCTGCCTGTACGCTATGTCTGTTATACCCCTTGCTGGAGGCGTGAAGCCGGGTCGCATGGAAGCGACGTAAGAGGATTAAACCGTTTGCATCAGTTTGACAAAGTTGAGTTGGTTAAACTGGTGGATCCTGACTCCTCCTACGAAGAACTGGAGTTGTTACGGCGTGATGCGGAAGACCTTCTTGAGGCGCTGGAACTTCCCTACAGAACCCTTCTGATGGGAACAGCCGATATGGGATTCAACCAATCCAAAAAATACGACCTGGAAGTCTGGAGTCCGGGGCAGCAAAAATGGCTGGAAGTGAGTTCCTGCTCCAATTTTGAAGCTTATCAGGCAAGAAGGATGATGGTGCGCGTGAAAAAGGGGGATGGAAAAACAGAAATGGTTCACACGCTTAATGGAAGCGCATTGGCATTGCCCCGGGTGATGGCGGCGTTTTTGGAGACCCATCACGAAGGGGAAGGTGTAATACGTATTCCGGAGGCATTTCAACCATGGACGGGTTCCTCGAGTATCTCTTTATAGCCGTATTCCAGCATGTAAAGCAGATCATCCAGCCGTTCCAGTTCCATAAGGGCCAGCCGGAAATGTTTGGCATTCCGGTATCCTTTCAGGTAATTACCGTAGTGCTTTTTCATCATAATGATGCCGTGGCGTTCCCCGTGATAATCAACGGATGCCTGCAGTTGGTGCGCACACCGCTCCAGCCGCTCATGAAGAGTGGGTTCGGGGGGAATAACCCCGTGCTCTAAATAGTGTCTGCAGTCCCTGAAAATCCAGGGATTACCAATGGCAGCCCGCCCGATCATGACACTGTCTACGCCGGTTTCTTCAAACAAATACCGGACGTGTTCGGGATGGGTAATATCACCGTTGGCTATGATTGGAATGGTAAGTCCGGGAGTAGATTTAAGGAGGGAAAAATAACTCCAGTCAGCCGTTCCTTTATATCCCTGGCTGCGGGTTCGTGCATGTACGGTAAGCGCCTTGACACCTGCTTCCTGCAACATAAGAGCAACTTCTGAAATTCGGATGGAATCTTCATCCCACCCAAGCCGGGTTTTCACACTTACCGGCAAGGGAGTGGCTTCCACCACCGATCGGGTCATGCGTTCCATCAGCCCAAGATCACGCAGACAGGCGGATCCGGCATTTTTTTTAACAATTTTTTTTACCGGACATCCGAAATTGATGTCGATAAAATCGGGGTTAAAAGAAGTGGCAATGCGGGCAGCTTCGTGCATGGCTTCCTCCCGTCCGCCAAAAATCTGGATACCCACCGGGCGTTCGGCAGGGTCAAAGAACATTTTGTTTTTCGATGCTCCTGTATCCCGAATGATTGATTCAGAACTTATGAACTCGGTATAAACCACATCGGCACCCAGTTGCCGGCACATTTGCCGGAAAGGAGAATCTGAAACATCCTCCATAGGAGCCAATACCACAGACCGGCTTCCGGGCCTGAACACAGGAGGGAGCAGATCCGGTGCAGCCATAGTTGATTTTTCAGGGAAGTGTTCAGTCATTTCAGCAGTTTCAGGAAAAGTTGCTATTCGTAAGCAGAAACATAAAATACGCAAAATCTAAAAAATACGTACCATCAAAGAGGGTTTATTAATAGTGTTTTCCATACAAAAGCCTTATATTATGCAACTGTAGGATTTTGAAGACCCATTTTTCTAATATCTTTGCATGTTATCGTAGGAAAACTGCTACGGTTATACTTGTAGAATACTATTAACCACACCTTAGTTAGGAGGATACTCTATGTCAGTAGCAACTAAAAACATACAGGAGTTGCTCGGTGATGAGGCCGACAGTCTGTTGAACCACACTTGTAAAACCATCTCTAAAGATCAACTATATCTTCCATCCGGTGATTTTGTTGATAAGGTTTGGACAGCATCCGATCGTAATAACCGTGTTTTGGCGAATTTAGAGCGTTTGTTTAACTCTGGACGTCTGGCCGGAACCGGATTCCTTTCCATTCTTCCTGTAGATCAGGGAATTGAGCACTCTGGTGGTGCTTCTTTTGCGAAAAACCCGATCTATTTTGATCCTGAGAATATCGTAAAACTGGCCGTTGAAGGAGGCTGTAATGCTGTTGCTTCTACCTATGGTGTTCTTGGTGCTGTAGCCAGACAATATGCTCATAAAATTCCATTCGTGGTGAAAATTAACCACAACGAGCTTCTTACATACCCGAACAAATTCGATCAGATCATGTTTGGAACCATTGATGAAGCCTACAACATGGGTGCTGCGGCTATTGGCGCAACCATCTATTTTGGTTCTGACAATGCTTCCCGCCAGATCGTTGAAGTGGCCGAAGCATTTGCGTATGCACATGAACTGGGCATGGCTACCATTCTGTGGTGCTACACCAGAAACAATGAGTTCAAAAAAGACGGTGTTGACTACCACGTGGCTGCCGACCTTACCGGCCAGGCCAACCACCTTGGAGTAACCATCCAGGCGGATATCATCAAGCAAAAGCTTCCTGAAGTAAACGGCGGTTTCAAAGCACTGAATGCCGGTGACTCTTCTTATGGCAAGCTGGATGAGCGTATGTACACAGAACTTTGCAGCGATCACCCCATCGATCTGACACGTTATCAGGTAGCTAACTGCTACATGGGACGTGCAGGCCTGATTAACTCTGGTGGTGCTTCCGGAAGCAATGACTTCGCTGATGCGGTTAAAACAGCCGTTATTAACAAGCGAGCTGGCGGAATGGGCCTCATCAGTGGCCGTAAAGCATTCCAGCGCCCGATGAAAGAAGGTGCTGAACTGCTTAACGCCATCCAGGATGTCTATCTTGATAACAGTATAGATATTGCCTGATCTCTGTCGTAGTAATACGCAACGGAGTATTTGATTTCACGGGCCTTGTATCTGAATTTTCTGATACAAGGCCTTTTTTTTAATGGTTATTACCTTTTATTCTTCTATATTTTTCCTTTTATTTTGCGTCGGGCAGCACTTTCATTTAATGCGATCCGGATATTTTTAAACCCACTTAGTACGGCGTCCTCTTTTTGATGTAATAACGTGCCTACAGATAATTTAAATAAAGTATTAGCTTCAGATACCTGTCCGCAAGAGGATGTACGAAGCCGTTTTTCCGCCAAATATCTGGTGTTGTCTATCGTACTTAGCCTCACAAGCATGGGGTTATTGATCTATTTTACCTATTCGCCGGGCTTATTCGATCGCTTGTACTGGAATCGTACCCCCGGATTATTTATCGCTTTGTTTGTTGTTGCCCTCAGGGTTTGGTTTCTTAGTGCAAAAATCCACTATTTATCCGAATCCCGCTTAAGCTGGCTTGCTTCTTTGAGGGTGGTTTTATGCTGGGAGTTTACATCATCGGTTACACCCTCCACCATCGGTGGGGCTCCAATGGCAACGTATGTAATGACCCGTGAGAAGGTCTCCCTCGGCCAGTCGAGTGCCATCGTTATCTATGCCATTATGCTGGATCAGCTGATCCTGGTTTTTGCCATACCCGTATTGTTTGGCCTGGGCTTGTTTCTGCCTGTAGTTCCTGAGAATGCAGGCTGGGCTGGGCAGGGAGCCATGATACTTATATATCTTCTTCTTCTGTCTTATGCGCTTTTTTTATCATACGGCGTATTTCGAAATCCGGGTATTTTAAAGCGCACGGTAAATCTGGTTTTCAGCTTGCCTTTTTTACGACGCTATCGCTACAAAGTGGCACGCGAAGCAGAAAGCCTGGAGGCCTATTCTCATGAATTACGCAAAAAGCCCCGAAGCTTTGTATATAAAGCCTTTTTATTGTCAACGTTGGCTTTTTTGGCCAAGGTATGGCTGCCTACCATCGTTTTATTAAGCTTTGTTCCGGCCGATGTTTTGCTCTCCTTTTTGCGAAGCCTGGCCATGACACTTGCGGGAATGTTTATGCCTACACCAGGAGGCAGCGGTGGACTGGAAGGGTTGTATGCTCTTTTCCAGGGACCCTTAATGGAAAGAAGGGAATTTTTAGGCATTGCTGTATTTATGTGGCGGCTGATTAGTTTTTATGTACTGGTGGGCGTTGGCCTGTTTGCTTTAAGCTGGTATCTCAATGTGGGAACCTCTGAAGCGGCCGGCCGGGATCGTGAAAAGGCCCGATCAGAAAAATAGCCTGCGCGTATTCAAAAAGGGGGCATATGTCCCTGATTTCGTTTTACTCATACTTCTTTATCATTCGTACATGGCAAAAAAAGCACAAAGACGTTATGTCTGCTCCCACTGCGGATGGGAATCCTCTCAGTGGCTGGGAAACTGTGCATCGTGTTCTAAATGGAACACCCTGGAAGAAGTATTGCTCACGAATGACAAGGATGAAAAACCGCACAAGGCACGGTTTGAAAAAAAAGACGGTGCACCTTCCCGTCCCGTTGCATTGTCTGAAATTTCTGAAGAAACCATCCGGCGAACGAAAACCGGCCTGAATGAATTTGACCGGGTTTTGGGGGGAGGCCTGATGCCCGGTTCTTTTGTATTATTAGGAGGAGATCCCGGAATTGGAAAAAGTACCCTCGCTCTTCAGTGTGCCTCCCGCCTCAGTGATGGTTCCATTTTATATGTATCAGGAGAAGAATCCCTGATTCAGATTCGTCAGCGGGCCGGCCGGCTGGGGATTGATTCGGAAAGGCTGTTTTTGTTTACAGAGAATGAGGTTACCCGCGTGGTCGAAACAGCACAAAACAGTAAACCTTCCCTCTTAATTGTTGATTCTATTCAGACATTGTATCACGCATCCCTCCAGAGTATGCCGGGGACTATGGCACAAATTAAGGAAAGTGCTTCTTTGCTGATGCAATTGGCGAAACAGGAGGGAATTACGGTACTGGCGATTGGCCATGTAACCAAAGACGGGGATCTGGCAGGCCCAAGGGTTCTGGAGCACATGGTGGATACGGTGCTGCAGTTTGAAGGGGACAAACAGACACATCACCGGTTGTTGAGGAGTCTTAAAAACCGATTTGGCCCGGCACATGAGGTCGGCGTCTTTGAAATGGACGAAAAGGGCCTCAAAGAGATTTCCAATCCCTCTGAACTGTTTCTTTCTGAATATAACTCGGATGTCAGCGGTAATGCAGTAGTCGCTTCCATGGAAGGTACGCGTCCTCTGCTGATAGAAGTACAGGCGCTGGTTGTTCCGGCATCGTATGGAACTCCTCAGAGAACGTCGTCCGGATTTGATCAACGGCGTCTGTCGCTGTTACTGGCCGTGCTTGAAAAGCGCTGTGGGTGGGAGTTTAGTCGCCATGATGTGTTTTTGAATGTAGCAGGCGGAATGAAACTGACAGAAACCGCATGTGACCTGGGGGTGGCCGGTGCGCTGGTATCATCTGTTTCCGGGAAGATGTGTACTCATCCAACCGTAATGATTGGAGAAATAGGGCTTGGCGCTGAGGTTCGCAGAGTAACACATCTCAGACGCAGGTTGGAAGAAGCCGGATTGATGGGATTTAAGCATGCGATCGTCCCGGAGGGCTTTAAAGAGAACCCGTCCGGTGAGATGCACATTCATTCAGTAAAAAATATCAGTCATGCACTTCGTGCATGCGGGCTGGTCTGATTTTGTCGTTATGAGTAAACGAATATCAGGCAAGACCATGAACCCGGGCAACGCTTACCGCCACTCGTCACGTCGGCGTTTTCTCTCTTCCCGAACGCTCTTCTTGTGGGCTTCACGACGCTCTTCAGAAGGCTTTATAAATTGCTGGCGCTCTTTGTATTCCATGAGTACACGAGAGCGGGTCATCATTTTTTTGAATCGGTTAATAGCACGATCTATGCTTTCGTTATCTTTGACTTTTACTCCAAGCATGTGTTTCTTCCAGTCTGATAAGGTTTAGTTGATATTAACATGTACAGAATACATAATATAACATATTTTATTTCAAATCGCTTACTTTTTAATAAGGTCTCTATCACTTTTAATAAAGGGGACAGAATTGGCTTAATTGGGGCGAATGGAGCAGGTAAAACAACACTTTTGAGGGTTATGGCCGGTCAGGCTGAGCCCGAAGAAGGAAGGTGTGAATGGCCCTCAGCGACGAGGATCGGGTATCTTCAGCAGGAATCTCTCGAGATTAAACGTAATCAGACGGTAAGGGAGATGGTGATGGATGCTTTCAAAGAGGCCAATAGTCTGGAGGACCGATTGAAAGCACTTTCTGCCCAGCTGGAAAGGATGGATAACTATGATTCAGACCGGTATGCCGCCCTGGTCCAGGAACTGGAAGAGGTACAAAGCCGCTATGAACTGGCCGGAGGTCATAAGCGGGAAGCCAAAGCAGAGGATGCTCTGAAAGGCCTTGGTTTTAGTTCCGTTCAGCTGGATGAACCTCTAAAGACATTCAGCGGGGGATGGCAAATGCGGGCGCTTCTTGCCAAGCTGTTGCTGGAGGAACCGGATATTCTGCTTTTGGACGAGCCGACCAACCACCTGGATATTACCAGCATAGAATGGCTGGAGCGGTATCTGCCCTCATTCCCCGGAGCGGTTTGGCTCGTGAGCCATGATCAAATGTTCCTGAACCGCATGGTCACGCACATAGCCGCCCTTCAAAATCGGCAAATCTCTTTGTATAAAGGAAATTATGATACCTTTGAGGAAAAATATCAGGAGCAGCTGATCCTCCGGAGGCAGGCCTACGAAAATCAGCAGAAAGAGCTTGAACAGGCCGAGAAGTTCATTAACCGGTTTCGTGCGAAGGCAACGAAAGCCCGGCAGGTTCAGAGCAAAATAAAACAACTCGAAAAAGTAGAGCGTCTGGAGGCGCCGGATGAAACAGAAGCCTCTATTGAGTTTCGTTTTCCTGATCCTCCGCAATCCGGTGTGACGGTGATGAGTTTTAGCAATTTGACCAAAACGTATCGTTCGGATCGGTCGGAGCCGGTTCATGTTTTCACTGAAAAGCAGGATATCCAGATTGAACGGGGGGATAAAATTGCCCTGATCGGAGCCAATGGCGCAGGGAAGTCCACTCTGGCGAGAATAATTAACGGAACGGAGCCCTTCGATGGAGAGCGGATACCCGGCCATAATCTGAGTATGACCTTTTTTGCCCAGCATTTGGCCGATGTGCTGGAGTCTGACCGTACGGTTATGGAGGAGATGGAGATGTCCGCAACTTCTTTGGAAGCCCGCTCCCGTATTCGCGGTATTCTCGGAGCCTTTCTGTTTTCCGGAGATGATGTCTTCAAAAAAACGGGAGTACTCAGTGGAGGTGAACGAAGTCGCCTGGCCCTGGCCAAAAGCCTGCTGGAACCAGCCAATCTGCTGATTCTTGATGAGCCGACCAACCACCTGGACATTCAGTCCCGGAAAGTATTACTTCGGGCACTGGAGCAATACAAAGGAACAGTGGTAGCTGTCAGCCACGACCGCTTTTTCCTATCAGGATTTGCCAACAAAGTATGGCGGGTTGCTGATGGCAGAGTGTATGAGTATCCGGGGGATTATGCTTATTACGAGTGGAAAGTGAAACAACAGCAGGAGAATGGAAATGTAACACCGGACTCCGGGAATGTTCTGAATTCCGGAAAGGATAAAAAAAAGGGAGCCATTTCCAGCGGGCCTAAGTCCAAAGAGCAAAAGAAGGCGGAAGCTTTATTAAGAAAGGAATTCGGGCAGAAACTTCGTCCGCTTCGTGAACAGCTTGACCGTGTAGAAAAACGAATCTCCGGGCTGGAGGAAAAAAAAGCACTCCTGGAAGAGAAACTGGCAGACCCGGAATTTTACTCTGGTAATGAGGCTGGAAACGTCGTCAGGGAGCATGGGGAGATTCAACAGGAACTGGAGGGGCTTTGGGTAGAATGGGAAGAAGCATCCACGGCTCTGGAGGCTGTTGAACAAGAATATGATCACATGCTGAAAGTCCGAATGTAAGAAGAGTAACCGGAACTTAAAACGACTTGGGAACAGAGAAAGCAAACATATTGCCGGAGTTTCCGAAGTGAGCTGTGCGTCCGTTGATCCTCCGGAGCAGTTCCTGGCTGACCTGAAGATCGAAGGCATCAGACTCAAATTCAGGAGATCCGATTTTGTCAGATAAATCAGAGGGGGTTTTCAAACTCTTTTTATCGAAAGTATCCGCATCTACTTCCTCATCAGATAAAAGAAAGAGAACGTCTTTGCCCATATCTTTCAGTGTTATATACATGTTGCTTTCACGCGATGCATTTTTGATAACGTAGGATACGAGTGTCTCCAGAATACTGTGCAGAAGTACCTTTTTGTTTTCTATGGAAAGCGAATACTCCAACTTTGTGCGGATTTCAATGTTCTTGGTTTCTGCCTGAAAACGGACGGAATCAAGGGTTTCATTCAGGAGTTCATTCAGAGAAATAGACTCTGAATCCTGCTCCGCTTCATTATTGGCCCATAAAATGAGATTGTTAAGAACACTGTAGGTATGGTGAGCGGCATAGAGGATGCTGTTCATCATATCCCTGTTCTCTGTATCCTCTTCATCGATAAATTTCTCTCTGAGATATTCTGAAAAACCAATGATAGACCGGCACGGATTTTTTACTTCACGGTCAAGGATGGAATGAATGTTTTGTTTCCTTGCGTGTACCTCTGTATCAGGAAGCATGGTTTCCATAACTTCAACTTTTTCCCCTCTGGCAGTATGGGAGGGGATTGAAGTGCTCTTGCGGGATTTGGGATGTCCGACAGAGAGCGGTATATATTTTTTAAGCGGATCTAAAACGGTAGTCCATGCAATAAAAGGTTGCTTCACCAGGGCGATTACCGCAATAAGAACAACCAGGTAGAACCATACGGATCGCCATAAAGGCGGACGAATACGGATGGAAAGGGTTGCTTCCTCGGGGCTCCATACTCCGTCATGGTTTGCTGCCCGAACACGAAACGTATATCGGCCGGGAGGAAGGTTCCTGTATTCAGCATATCGCCTGGTGCCGGCATCTATCCATCCGGAATCAAATCGTTCCAGGGTGTACTCTAATTGATTTTGATGAGCCAGGGTGTAGTTGATGGCTGTAAAGTCAATTTTCAAAGCCTTTTTTCCGGAGCCCAGCCCGATTCTTTCATTACTGTTTTTGAGAAGTCCGGCCAGTTGTTTTGGTTGTGCATCGACCTCTTCTGTCACAGAAATGCCGGTTATGTAGACCAGTGGCGGGTTCGGGTTAGGCTCAGCATCATCCGGATTGAGAATATCAAAACCATTGGTACCTCCAAACAACAAGGTTCCGTCTTCCAGCATATGGGCAGCTCCCCGGTTATATTCATTCCCCTGGGTTCCGTCCAGGTACGAAAAGTTTCTGAAAGTGAGCGATGAAACATCCATTCTGGATAAACCGCCGGATGTACCTATCCACAAATAGCCCCGGTTATCATTAAGGACAAAGCGAAGGTCGTTGGATGGAAGGCCGTCTTCTTTAAAAAAGCTCTCAAATGAATTCGATGAGTAGGAATACCTCATGAGTCCATGGTCCGTGGCAAACCATATATCGCCCGATGCATCTTCTGCCATATGGCGGATTTCATTTCCTGCAGCATATCCGTTTTCTCTGTCTTCTTTCTTATAATGATGCACAAGAATATCTCTTTTATCACCGGATAAAATCATGGCTGGCCCGACATCGGTTGCAAGCCACACATTGTTCCGCCGATCTTCAATGACCTGGTAGATTCGGCTGGATGGAATAGTGCTTTCTTCATAGTCAACAGGCTCTATATACGTTGTTTCAGAAAGGCCAATTTTATAAATAAGCAGCCCTCTGCCATAGAGCGGAATCCAGACCCAGGAATGTTCCTGGTCAAAATGTACATCATAAATCAATCCGGGGGTAACTTCGTGAATTCCAAAAGCCTGCTGAAAGTTTGAAAAACGGACGTTACGCTGATTTCTTAAAAGATTAATTCCCTGATCCGAACCAATCCACAGTTCATTTGATTCATCCGTTTTCAGCATAGTCAGTCTGTGGCTGTTCAGGGATTGGGCACCGCCGGATGTCTGTGAGTATGAAGTAAATTCACCGGTCGAGCGGTTCATATAATTCATTCCGCCCCCATAAGTGGCTATCCAGAACCCGTTGTCGGGACCGTCCTGGAAACCGGTGACCACATTATGAGAAAGGGCATGATTGCGCCTTGAAGAGACATGATGATGTTCAAAGCGCTGTGCCATCGGATCGGCCAAATGAATTCCTGAAAAGGCAGTACCTATCCAGATCCGATGTTGTTGGTCTTTGTAAACCGCAGTGATACTGTTTTCCGACAGGCTGTAGGGATGATCCGTCTGTTGTTCAAAACGCTGAAAACTTCTGCTCACGGTATTAAAAAGAAAAAGCCCGTCTTCCCGGCACGCCATCCACAAACGGTTTTCTTCATCTGGTATAACCCGTTTAATAGAGTCGGTACTATTACCTGGTACACGGCCGTTTGCATGAAACTGAACGGAGCCGCGGTTATCAACGGCAACACGATAGATTTCCCGGTCACCGGTTATAAGCCAGATGAGTCCGCGGTTGTCCCTTGTTATAATGCTCTTATTTCGAATCCCATCTGCAATATCAACAAAAAACACATCGACATCTTCAGAGTCGATGTTCAGTCTGGCCAGTCCCGAATTAGAGGTAGTAAGCCAAAGATAATTTCCGTCAATGAGCGCATCGTTTACATTTTGCATTGAAATCAGGTCCGATACCTCAAACCGATCGTTTTTTTCATCAAAGAAAAGCAGACTCCCGGATCGGGTTACAGCCCAGATCTTACCCTGACGGTCTTCAAGAATTCGCCGTACGATGTGCACACCGGAAGATCGATCAGGCAAAGGATAAGGTTTTAACGTGCCGACAGAATGATCGTAGGTTCCGATAACCTGATGTCCACCGGCCCACAGCCTCCCCTTTGA
>JASCXY010000330.1 GCA_030012235.1 Balneolaceae bacterium ANBcel3
ATGTGCCGTCCAGTTTACCATATCGGTTGTGGAAAACAATTGCCAGTCATACATGGTAAAAAAGTCTGATGTGGTATGTTCATCATGCGTGGTATAAACAAATAGCGTGTCATTATAAACTATCGGCGCGGGATCGGCCGTATACATGGTTTGTACAATTGGATTTTGTGCAAGAAGGCTCTGCATACCACAAAAGAAGAAAAGAAAACCCATTAAAAAGAACTTTATCATCCGTTTCATAAGATCATTAATTATTATCGGTTGTCATTGCTATCATTGGATCTGCTTACAGATCACGAACATTGGTTAAGTACTAATATATTCTACGAATTCAGCTATATTTCCGAGACATGCATCAGGGGTATGTTTATTTTTACCTCCCTGAAATATGCTCTTCTATCGTAAAGAACTGAAAATCCACATATCCACCGGCTTCCTCGGTAGCATAATTAAAGAGTCCGAAACGATAACCCATAAAATGCGGTAACGTGTACACCATATCCAGCCTGGAACCAATACTCACCCAGTTTTCTCCATCAAGGCTGTAATAAAAGTTAGCGGTATCTGTTCGGTCTCTGAAATCACACTCTGCTTTGAAGTAGATCACATCCTGTTCAAGAAGGACTCGCTCCTGCTCTGTTCTCTCTTCTCCTTCAGCGAGCACCATTACCAAATAGGTGTTGCCGTCTTCCCGCTTTACACCCACCTTTCCATGCCGATATTGAAGTAATGCCAGGCCTGCATAATCCCCGTCTTTCATACCGGAAACGTCGACTCCAATGCTTCCAGAACTTACCGGGCCAATCGTACGCTGACTGAGCGTATTTCTTGTTTGCAGTAAACGGTCATCCACCCGGGTATTCGTCAAACGCAAATATCCCTCTTGACCATTAATCATCCACCCTGAATGATCCGGGTTATGATTCCATTGCCATACCAGCGGCAGATCCGGCTCACCAGGTTCACGTTTGAAATCATCAGACGCAACGATGCCGGGCGATAGGCCTTTATCAGCTGGTAAATCGAGTTCATCCGGCACCTTTCCATCAATACCCAACACCGGCCATCCATCCTCCCAGGTAACCGGAGCCAGATATGGTATTCGTCCTACGGACCCATAATCGCGGAAAAGATATGCGAACCAGTTACCTTCCGGCGTATCAATAATGCCTCCTTGTGCTATACCACGATCCCTCAGTACCAGTCTACCTTCATAAGGGCCATAAATGGACTCCGCCCTGTGAATGAGAACCTTCCGCATCCCCTCTCGAACCCAGGTAATATTAAACAGATAATACATCCCATCTATTTTGAAAAGCTGGGATCCCTCAGCAGGAAGCAGGATGTTATCGCCTGCCGGAGCACTTGCATTTTCGATAAGAACCCGTTCTGTGCCTTCCTTGATACCGCTCAGGTCACTTTCGAGTTCCACCATAGTGATTTCCCCCACCCCCCAGATCAAATATACCTTACCGTTATCATCGAAAAACAGAGTATGGTCATGTAAAGATGGCGAAAAAGAAGTTTCTTTCCACGGTTCGTTCTCAATATCCCTGGTCGTGTATATGTGGGTTTTATTTGTGGTCGCGGAAAACGTTGAGGCATAGTACACCCCATTATGGTAACGCAGCCCCGGAGCCCAGGAACCCCGCCCATAGGTATTGTTGTCATCTTCCAGTCGCAGTTCCCCAACATCAGCCAGTATATCATAGGCATAACTAACCAATTCCCAATTAACCAGATCGTCCGACTTCATGATCGGGAGTCCAGGGCTCAAGTGCATGGTGGTACTGGCCATGTAGTACATATCGTCCACTCGAATGATGGACATATCAGGCACATCTGCAAAAATAATGGGGTTTTGAGCTTTGTTTTTAACGGTTTCATTG
>JASCXY010000331.1 GCA_030012235.1 Balneolaceae bacterium ANBcel3
TGCGAAATGAGAAGGAGGCCAAACGAAGTGACGGCGACAAGCACGATGGCAATACTGACAGCGACATAGTCCAATACAGCCGTTGACTGAGAGGCGAGTCCCAGTATCAGTGCAATGGAACCGGGTCCGGAAAGCATGGGCATGGCAAGGGGACTAAACGAAATATCCGGTTTTCGAAAGGCTTCAGAATGATCGGCGGCATTAAGTTTTCGTCCCTGGGAATCCGGATCCAGCATGGAATATGCCATTTTCATGATAAGCAGTCCGCCTGCGATCCGAATTCCTTCCAGGCTGATTCCAAAAAAACTGATGATATAGGTGCCGCCAAACAAAAAAACACCCAGGATCAGAACCATATACATGCTTGCTTTAAGCGCCTGTTGCCTGCGATGCTCCGGAGTATCCCCGTCGGTCATCGCCAGAAAAAAAGGCATAGCTGCAAAGGGGTTTGCAATAGAAAGCAACGAAGTAAAACTCGCCAGTAAAAACGCCAGAAAAGTCATGACCATTGCACATTTTTTGATTGTGGCGCTAATATACAGGATTGCACTAACAAAGCCCAAAAAGATGCCCATCCACAACCGTTAGTATTTAATGGTTACCAAATTTATGTATATTTCCTGATAGTTCTAATGCTAACACAACTATCACTATTTCGCATGTCAGAAAAAGAGATTTCATATTCACAATTGTTGAAAAAATCGCAACGTATCCTTCAGGAGGCTGCCGATCGTGAAGAAGCCATGCAACATATTTGTACCTTGCTGCTTCGCGAAATTCCTCACTTTGACTGGGTTGGATTTTATTTGGTAGATCCGCTGGCTGAAAAACAGCTGATACTGGGTCCGTATGCCGGAGAGCCGACCGAGCACACGCGCATAGCTTTTGGCCAGGGGATTTGCGGCCAGGCCGCTGACACCAAAGAAGTCTTTATATCTCAGGATGTATCGGCGGAGTCAAACTATTTGTCATGCAGCCCGGACGTTCAATCGGAGATCGTTGTTCCCATTTTGAAAGGAGAAGAACTGATCGGTGAAATCGATATCGATTCCAATCAGAGAAATGCGATCACCGAGCAAGATCGCGAACTGCTGGTAGCCCTGTGCGAAGAGCTGGCTGAATTATTTTAGTGCTTTCCGGCTGGATGGGTGTTGAGATAGGAAGGGTTTTGCGGGGGGCTACTTAAAAACTCCTCGATTCTTTGTTTTTTTTCGAACGGTTTTTTAATATGCTCCTGAAGTACCGGAACATCACAGGGCTTCTTCATTTTAAGGTTCAATAGTTATTCATCACCAGGCTTGATTCTTCTTAATTATTTAGAATCTATTCTCGTTTTTCCTTAGAAGAATCGCCAAAATAAAACTATTTAACGACTTTTAGCCCTCTCTTCTTTACTAATTCAATATTCTTCATGTAAATATTAAAAGTTATAATGCGGGAAAGAAATCATGAACAAACTAAAAGACTTTATGATCAGAAGGAGATACAGCCCTCGAACCATCGAAGTGTACACAAGTCTAGTCCGTTCATATTTATCTGTATTAAAAAACAGAAACGCCGATGATTTAACCGATGAAGATATTGGGCGATACATAACCAGGTTTTATGTACAGGCCGGGCATTCAAGATCCTATCAAAACCAGGCCGTAAATTCATTAAAGCTCTTTTATAAAACGGAATACAATAGAGAGATTGGAAAGGTCATCTCCCTAAGACCCAAAAGAGAACACAAGCTGCCCCATGTTCTTTCACAAAAAGAGGTACAGGCTATATTGAGTTCCTTTACGAATTCTAAACACAAGACCATTTTCTATTTGATCTATTCCGGAGGACTGAGAATCAGTGAAGTTACATCACTAAAGCTTAA
>JASCXY010000332.1 GCA_030012235.1 Balneolaceae bacterium ANBcel3
TGTCACGGGTCATTAGTATTCCCCACCCCGGGTCACTAAGATTCCCCACCCTATAGCGAAGTTGATTGACTCAATTTAAGGCGATTCATTTTTGTTTTCCAGTTGTGATTTTGGTGAGTTGTTAAGACGTAATTTTTTGCGGATGGATTCTCCTTTCAACGTTATTTGATGCGCGCTGTGTGCCAGACGATCAAGGATGGCTCCACCAATGATCGGATCGGGAAAGACATCCAGCCAGTTCGACAGATCACGGTTACTGGTCAGGATAATGGAACTGGTGCCATAGCAACTGTCGACAAGCTGGTAGAGCTGTTCACTTTGGGCCTGGGTAATGCGACGGAAGGCAAAATCGTCAATAATGATCAGATCCGTAGCCACGAGTTTGCGCCACTTGCGATCAGCATGTTCCTGATCCTGTCCAAGTTGCTCCAAATGGTTGAACAGTTCATTGAATTTGAAGAAGCGAACGCCTCGCAAA
Organism: Balneolaceae bacterium ANBcel3; assembly: GCA_030012235.1. Taxonomy (GTDB): domain Bacteria; phylum Bacteroidota; class Rhodothermia; order Balneolales; family Natronogracilivirgulaceae; genus JASCXY01. The sequence goes on from JASCXY010000332.1 coordinate 479, forward strand.
TGCCGACAAGCCGCATGTCCGAGTCCTTTTGCTAAATGTGTTTTCCCGGTTCCGGGTGGGCCGTTTATGATCACTCCCTGGGCAGCATCTATGAACCGGCAAGTGGCCAGTTCACGAAGCAGGGTTGGTTTGAGGCCTGTTGAAAGACTGACGTCAAAATCTTCCAGATACTGTTGATGGCCAAAATGCGCTTGTTGGATCAGACGTTCCATTTTTCGCTGCTCCCGGCACTCGTTTTCATCGGTAAGCAACATGGACAAAAAACTCAGGTAGTCCAGTCCGTTTTGCTGGGCTTCCAGCAATCTCATTTCGAGCTGCTGGGCCATGGCCGAAAGTTTCAGGCTTTTGAGCTGGTTTTGAATGTGATGTTTTTCCATAAAGAATCAGATGTTGTTTTTTTCAGAGTTATGCAGGAAGTAGTCGCCCGAACGTACCCACAGACTGGTTTGTCCGGAGATCGGAATCTTGCGTTCAGCCCGGTCGGTTTCCAGAATCTTTTGGAATCCTTTATAAGTAAAGATTTGCTTGGCCAAAGCCCGACGACTGGCCGCTTCCATGGCCTGATTGTCGTGGGTATCGGCGAGCCTGAGAATACCCATTGCCTTGCGAAGATTCTGCATGGCATGGGGCCGGAGTAATTCACTCAGGTATTCATGAGTGTCCGGACCGATACTCCGGGCACGCTCAAGCTGATTTTTAACGGAATAGTTTTGCATCATCGCCTGGATATTATCGGGAAAGTCCTCGGGATCCTGAATGCGCAATCCCGGCCGGTATCCGCGCGAGTGGGTCTTGACCAAGGCAAAATTCTTGTCATAGAGTTCAATTTGGGTATCGGTGGCCCGCAGCCATAGTTCGTGACCGACATAACGCCGACTCACCGCATAATGAGCTTTTTCAAACTGAACATATTGATCCACATGGACCTTGACCTGCTTCCAGTAGTCCAGGGCAAAACGCTCTTCGGGAAGTCGGATCAGAACGGATTGCTCATGGCCGCTAAAGCGTTCATAAGGTTTTTCTCCGATCGTACCGTGAATACTCATTCCGTTTTCAAACCGGCACCACTGACCGGCCCGCTCATTGGCCTTGTCCAGCGTCAATTCCGGGTCCAGAGCACACAGACGTTTGAACAGATCGCGAGCCGTGGGGACCACCCGCTCCACCTTGCCTTTGTCACGGGGCTGTCCGGGACGCGCCGGATCTACAAAACATCCGTAATGTTCGGCCATCGTCCGGTACAATGGATTGAGCAGGGGATCATACAGGTCGGCCTTGAGCACCCCGCTCTTCAGGCAGTCAATGAGCAGCGTTTTGGCCGCTCCGCCAAAGAAGTCGAACATACGCAGGTGGGAGCCGACAAAGCTGCGCTGATCCTGGGTAAAA
>JASCXY010000333.1 GCA_030012235.1 Balneolaceae bacterium ANBcel3
CGGCCAAACTAACCCTTTTCTCACAAAGCCGTACAAAAGAAATCGTTTTTAGAAAACAGATTTAGTCGCTTCCGGCCCAGTCGGCAAGATCGTACTCTTTGTCGTAGGACGAACCGTGGCCAATGGCACTGCAGCCTGCCATGGATACTCTGGGAGGATCGTTTGTAATCCGGATATGGGCATAGCGGGGATTGCCTATTTCTGTACTGATGGAAAGCGGGTATCCACCGACACCTTCTTCAAAGTATACTATCTCTGAATCATGAAGAACAGCGACTCGGTATTCATGTAAAGTGCGGGAATTCGGTACCTCAAAAATAAAATATTCCCCGGGATCCAGTTGTTTCCCATCCGGTATAAACGATTCATCATTCTCTGCGAGCCAGAATCCACTGAGTGAATATTCAGAATCATCGCTGTTAGCAAAATGTATTTCAACCGTACCGTCGTCATCATCGTCGTTGCTGCTAATGAGGTCGCAAGAGATGGAAATTAGGCCCACAGAAAGCAGAAGAGGTAATAACTTTTTCATAATCATACGGGTTTGGAATTAATAATATCGTTCCGCTTGCTCGTATTGATTGCTTGAACTGAGTATGCCATGCCAGGTTCAGCCAGGTAAGCATTAGGTTTATAACTAAAGATAAAAAAAACGACATCAAATGAACGGATTCTCAGATATGAAACGAATCACCGCTCCGGTAGGTCAAGTGCAGATTTTGGTGATAATAATGAATGCCGGCAGAAGAAAATCGGTTGTAATATGTGTCATGTTCTTTCTGTCCACCAAGGCCACCCCACATAGCTTTTTAATCAGAAAGCTGTTCTTAAAGCAGCAAATATCTTAATTATTAACACCATGCCTTTATCACCAGGTACCAAAGCTCCCGATTTTACACTGCCTGATAACTCCGGAAATCTCATTTCCCTGGAGAATCTTACTCAAAACGGCCTTCTGGCCTTATTTTTCTATCCACGGGATGAATCCCCCGGATGTACACGTCAGGCCTGCCATTTTCGGGATCACTACGAAAAGCTTCTCGAGCGCGGAGTATCCGTAGCCGGAATCAGCATGGGTACTGTAGAAATGCATAACGCGTTTGCACACCGTCACGGTTTTCGATATCCCCTGTTGGCCGATGAAGATGGCTCGGTGCATAAAGAGTACGGCTGTTTGTCATTGATGGGTTTATGGCCTCGCCGCGTGACCTACCTTCTCGATGAGGATAAGCACATACGGCTGAGTTTTGAAGATAATTTCAGAATGAAACGCCATGTTGAAGCGGTTCTGGATGCCCTTTGAAGTGTTTTGGTTGCCGGATGAATGGGTTTTTCAGATACAAAAAAGTTTTACATGATCTGGGGATTTCGGAACCGGGATTTTTAGGTTCTTTTTCTTAGCGTAAAAGTATATTTTAAATACGCAATAAAACTCAAAATAACATCCACCCAATACGTTAGCGCAAATGGATCAAGTGATGGAGACGCTGGACTCCCTGCTTAAGGATAAGGCACCGGGCATAGAGATTCACGGGGATAGTGATCGGGAACGAACAATTCCGCCCAAAGAAGAGGGTGGATTCGAGGTAAGGGTTATTGAAGATGAGATGGAGTATACCGTACGTATGGGGGCATGTCATTTTCACTTTGAGAAGGATGCGGATGGTGTACAGGAATTGCTTTCTATAGTGCAATACGCTCTTTCCGTGCACGGGCGGATTAAAGCGTACTCGAAAGCAGGGAAAGAGTACAAGTGGACGTTTGAGTTCAAGAGTAAAAAGGACGGAAATTGGTATTCGTACGGAACAATGGGTCTCCTGAATCTTCG
>JASCXY010000334.1 GCA_030012235.1 Balneolaceae bacterium ANBcel3
ACGGGAAGAGGTCGCAGATTTCACGCACCCTTTTTATATAAGTGGCCTTGGAATCGCCGTGGCTTATAAACCAGAGGGCCTATATCAGGCTTTTTTGGGGCTTTTTTCCTTTGAGTTTATATGGGTGGTTGGATTACTCGTTCTTTTGCTGATGGCCTGGGGAGTGCTGGTGTGGTTTTTTGAACGAAAACACAATTCCGAAGAGTTCGGAGGAAGTGCCAGTGAGGGCATTGGAAGTGGCTTTTGGTGGGCTGCTGTTACCATGACAACCGTCGGATACGGCGATAAATCTCCAAAAACATTCCTGGGAAGAACCGTTGGATTTGTCTGGATGTTTGCCGGGATCATCCTCGTCTCCTTTTTTACGGCTTCCATCGCTTCAAGCCTGACCGTTTCACGACTGGACAGCAGGGTCAATGGTCCGCAGGACTTACCCCATGTTCGGGTGGGTACTCTTGAATCTTCTGCAACCGCTGTCTATCTGGATGAATCACGCATTCGGTACCGCTCTTTTGACACCATTGAAAGTGGATTACAGGCGGTTTACAGCGATGAAATCGATGCGTTCGTCCATGATGCCCCGATTATAAAGTACTACGCTAATGAATCCTTTTATCAGCAGGTGAGAGTACTTCCACATATTTTTAACGAGCAATATTACGGGGTAGCCTTGCCGGCGGAGAGCCCTTTTCGCAACCAGATTAACAAAGCCATCCTTGAATACATTTCCGGAGACGAGTGGAAAGAGTTGCGTCAGAGGTATCTGGGAGAGTAATTTTTACTTCATACGAGAAAAGGCTTAGTCAAAATAATGGCCGGGGACGATGTGCAGTCCGTCAAATCGGCTTCCACTCTCATCGAACATGTCCAGATGTATATGTTCTCCGTCGATGGTTCCCATAATATAATGACGGACAGAGTCTGAGTTGGCAATATACCATGGCGGATACCCCAGAGAATCGGTGGCAGGAGTCCGGGTACGCACTCCCCATGCTCCATCACCGACATAAAAAATACCGGATGCATCCACTTTTTCTTCCCGGACAGGATGCGTCCGTTTATACGTATGATCATGATGCTCAAAAGCCAGTCTTACCCCATACTCTTCAAATACAGGCACCCATTTATTTCGTATTTTAGTCGAATATCGGTATGTATAATCTCTTGCCGACGGAAATGCAGCGACATGATATACCGGGATATGATGTATCCTGTCCCGGCGTTCGTGCATCGTGACTCTCAGCCAGTCGGTTTGTGCTCCTTCGATGTGGCGGATATGTCCTGAGTCCAGGATATACAGAGACAGGTACTCCCCAAAATCAAGAACTCCATATCCCTGTTCTCCGGGGAAAGGGATGAAGGTGGAGTAAAATGGTGCTTCTCTCAGAGCAAAGTCCGGATGTGTATATTCGGCGGGATGATAGTTGTATACAAATTGATTTTTCACTTCATGGTTTCCAATGGCGGCTATATGAGGAATCACGCGATCGTACGAGGTTATCATGGTTTCTGACCAGACCTTAAAATAATCGTACCATCGGCTCACTTTCCTGGCCTCTCCGTCGGCATACGCCAGGTCTCCGCCAATCAGGGCAAAATCCAGGTTCTCTCCTCCGGTTTGCATCACCTGCTGCGCGGTATTCCTCATCCAGTCCGCACGGTGCAGCATATCGCCACCCGCAACAAAGCGAATGGGACGATTCAGGGTTTCCGGCATGGTTCGGAAACGGTAGACCTGAAGTTTCCCGGGAGAATCCAGGTTTTTAACAAACCTGAACTCATACATTACATCCGGCCGGAGCTTTTTAAGCTCCTTTCGA
>JASCXY010000335.1 GCA_030012235.1 Balneolaceae bacterium ANBcel3
GCGGGAAGAAGTTGCAGATTTCACACACCCGTTTTATATAAGCGGACTTGGAATCGCCGTGGCCTATAAACCTGAAGGCCTTTATCAGGCTTTTATGGGGCTTTTTTCCTTTGAGTTTATATGGGTGGTTGGATTACTTGTTTTTTTGCTACTGGCCTGGGGTGTCCTGGTGTGGATCTTTGAACGAAAACACAATTCCGAAGAATTTGGAGGAAGTACCCGTGAGGGCATCGGCAGCGGTTTTTGGTGGGCCGCCGTTACCATGACAACCGTCGGGTACGGCGATAAATCCCCAAAAACTTTCTTGGGAAGAACCGTCGGATTTGTCTGGATGTTTGCCGGGATCCTCCTCGTCTCCTTTTTTACGGCTTCCATCGCTTCAAGCCTGACGGTTTCTCGGCTCGACAGCAGGGTCAACGGTCCGCAGGATTTACCCCATGTTCGGGTGGGTACTCTTGAATCATCAGCAACCGCCGTCTATCTGGATGAATCACGTATTCGGTACCGCTCTTTTGACACGATTGAAAGCGGATTACAGGCGGTTTACAACGATGAAATTGATGCGTTCGTCCATGATGCCCCGATTATAAAGTACTACGCAAATGAAACCTTCCATCAGCAGATCAGGGTACTTCCATATATCTTTAACGAGCAATATTACGGAATAGCCTTGCCGACGGAGAGCCACTTTCGAAATCAGATCAACAAAGCAATTCTTGACTACATTTCCGGAGATGAATGGAAGGAGTTGCGCCAGAGGTATCTGGGGGAGTAGATTTTTCTGTAGTTGATGAGCGCCTTAATCAAAATAACTCCTTGGGACGATGTGTAGTCCGTCAAATCGGGTTCCATTCTCATCGAACATGTCCAGGTGTATATGATCTCCGTCGATCGTTCCCATAATATAATGGCGAACAGAGTCTGAGTTGGCAATATACCATGGCGGATACCCCAGAGAATCGGTTACCGGAATCCGGGTCCTCACTCCCCAGGCTCCGTCACCGACATAAAATACGCCGGAAGCATCCACTTTTCCATCACGGATTGGATGTGTCCGTTTATACGCATGATCATGGTTTTCAAAAGCCAGCCGTATTCCATATTCATCAAATACGGGCACCCAGTTGTCGCGAATTTTTACGGCATAACGATGGTTCGGATCTCTCGCCGACGGAAATGCAGCGACATGATATATCGGGATATGATGTGTTATATGCCGGCGTTCATGCATCGCTATTCTCAGCCAATCAGCCTGCTCTCCCTCGATGTGGCGAATATGGCCTGAGTCCAGGATATACAGAGACAGGTACTCCCCAAAATCAAGAACTCCATAGCCCTGTGCTCCGGGAAAAGGGATGAAAGTGGAGTAAAAAGGCGCTTCTCTCAGGGCAAAGTCCGGATGCGTATATTCGGCGGGATGATAGTTATAGGCATAAGCATTTTTTACTTCATGGTTTCCTATGGCGGCTACATGTGGAATCACTCGATCATACGAGGTTATCATGGTTTCTGACCATACCTGAAAATAATCGTACCATCTTCCCACTTTTCTGGCCTCTCCGTCAGCATACGCCAGGTCACCGCCAATCAGGGCAAAATCCAGCTTCTCACCACCGGTTTGCATAACCTGCTGCGCGGTATTTCTCATCCAATCCGCACGGTGCAGCATATCCCCGCCCGCCACAAAGTAGATGGGACGATTCAGGGTTTCCGGCATGGTTCGGAAGCGGTAGACCTGAAGTTTCCCGGGAGAATCCAGGTTTTTAACAAACCGGAACTCATACATTGCATCCGGCCGGAGGTTCTCAAGCTCCTTTCGG
>JASCXY010000336.1 GCA_030012235.1 Balneolaceae bacterium ANBcel3
ACCCTTGTAGCACTACGCATTCTTGAACACTATATAAAAATCACAGAGCAATGGAAAAACTTAATATCCAAGAAATTAAGGTTGGCTTAAAAATAAATTTTATGGTTCTAATTACCTTTTCAGCCCTTTTCTTATCAGCTTGTGCGGGAAAAATCGTACCGGAAGAAGAGAGAATCGAAACTACATATAATTTTGACGCAATTTCAGGTTTCAATTACTTTGAGGCAAGAGAGGTAAATAGACGTAATCGAAGAAACCCATCTGGGCAGCGAGACAACTCAGATCATTATTACAGGAATACTAATGGAAATATTAAGATTGGGAAAAACACAATTGTCATTGAATCGGAACCAATGAATGGTAATTACGCCATCCGAAGTGTTAGAAAAAGAGATATGGATGGAAATAGAGTTAGATACACCTATAAAACTGACAAAGGGGAATTCAGAATTGTCGTAAACAGACCTACCGATGTCCATAGCGTGAGCTTGACGATTAACAATGAAGATTTCTTTCAATTTTTGGTGAGAAGATGACAGCTATAAGTCCTAAATTTTTAGATGTTCAACTAACCTCTTGATTGTCATGAAAAAAGCAACCACAATTATTCTCTTGATTATCACTTTTTTTGTAATAGCAACTTTTTTACTTGCTGCCGGTGCCAGTGATTGGTTAATCGCAATGGTTGGTCTAATCATATACTTTGCATATTCAAGCATGAAAGAGAAAAAAGATGCCGAGAATGAAGAAAATAATCTCACAAAACCTGAGAAATGAAAGATTACTATAAAATTCTTGGCGTCTCCAGAAATGTTACTCAGGCTGAATTAAAGAAGAGATTTCGAGAATTAGCCATAAAAAAGCATCCTGATGTTAATAAATCACCAAATGCGCACCAAGAGTTTATTGAAATTATGGAGGCTTATGAGATCTTGAGCAATCAAATTCTCAGAAATGAATTTGATTCATTTGATGTTAGAAAAACAGATGAAGAAGAATTTTATCAGAGTGAGAATTGGGAAAAATATTATTCTGACATCAAAAACAAGAGCAGGTATTATGCTTACAGTTCTATAGAAAATTTCAAAAAAGACTTTAAGGAGGGGGTTGAAGAATATAAAACCGTGATGAAAGACGCTTCGATCAACTTTCTCTGGTTCATTGTGTTCATAATCGTTTTTTCGCTAATTATGTCACTTTTATTTTAGCATTCTTAAGTTTTTCTTCCGTCTGATTCCTCTTTTTCCTGTTTCTTCTTGTCACGAATGTAAAAAATGTAGAAAAGCACGGCCATTGCAATGATCCATTCCATATTGTCTCCCTATGTTTTCTATATATGGTTAGCTAACACACCATAAAATAATGAAAACCTGCAATCTTTGTCTTAAAAATAAAGCTGATCAAAAGAACTCTCACATTTTTCCAAGATTTCTGGGAGTCAGTCTCATTAAAACCACAGACGGAAAAAGAAAAGGGTTTCGAATAGACTCAAAATCTCTTAGTAAAAAAGGAAATAAGCCAGTAATGCAGGACAGTCCTAAAGAAGATTTCATTCTTTGTAAGGTGTGTGAGGGAGAAATCGGAAAATTGGAAGATAAGTTTGCGAAAGAATTCTACAATGAATTTAAAGTATCAGCTTCATCTTCTTCTTTTATGAGTAAGACTGCATCCAAAGGGTACAGTTATAACGTTTTTCCCAAAGCAGATTATACCAATTTCAAGGCGACGTTGTATTCCATGTCGGGGGGCACGACTATTCCCCACCCCGGGTCACTAAGATTCCCCAGGCGGGGCCATTAGTATTCCCCACCCCGGGC
>JASCXY010000337.1 GCA_030012235.1 Balneolaceae bacterium ANBcel3
AGGGTATTAGATGGGGCTGTTGCTGTGTTTTGTGCGGTAGGTGCAGTCCAGCCACAGTCTGAAACCGTCTGGAGACAGGCGAATAAGTACGGTGTTCCACGAATGGCTTTTGTTAACAAAATGGACCGTACCGGGGCCGATTTTTTTAATGTAGTTGAACAAATGAGGAAGCGCCTCAAAGCTTCTCCTGTACCGCTTCAGGTTCCTATAGGGGCTGAATCTGACTTCAAAGGGGTCGTTGACTTGATGCATATGAAAGCGTTTGTCTGGGATGATGATTCTCTTGGCAAGGCGTTTAAAGAAATTGAGATCCCTGAAGATCTTAAGGAAAAGGTAGATGAGTACAGAAAAATCATGATAGAGTCGATTGCTGACTACGACGATTCATTGATGGAAAAGTACCTGATGGAAGAAGAAATTTCTATAGAAGAAATGGAGGCCGCTCTTCGAAAAGCAACTCTTGATCTGAGTATTACTCCTGTATTATGTGGTTCTGCATTTAAAAACAAAGGGGTTCAGACATTGCTTAATTCTATTATTAAGTATATGCCGTCACCCATGGATGTTGACTCGGTTACGGGAACCGATGTAGATGATGATGAAAAAGAAATTGTCCGTAAAACAAGCGTTGACCAGCCATTTGCTGCACTTGCTTTTAAAATCGCAACAGATCCATATGTAGGAAAACTTTCATTCATCAGGGTATATTCTGGTGAATTAAAATCAGGTTCTTATGTATTAAACGCTTCTACAGGAAAGAAAGAAAGAATCGGTCGCCTTTTGAAGATGCATGCAAATTCAAAGGAAGATATTGAGATGGTGCGTGCAGGAGATATCTGTGCAGCCGTTGGTATTAAAAGTATCCAGACCGGTGACACCTTGTGTGATGAGAAATCTCCGGTAATTTTGGAGAAAATGGTTTTCCCGGAGCCTGTAATTAAACTTGCTGTGGAACCTAAATCAAAAGCGGATAATGATAAGCTCACCACGGGTCTTGCGAAGCTTTCTGAAGAGGATCCAACATTTAAGGTGAAGGTTGATGATGAAACCGCTCAAACCACTATTGCAGGTATGGGAGAGCTTCATCTCGAAATTATCGTTGATCGTTTAAGAAGAGAATTTAAGGTAGAGGCAAATGTAGGGAAACCACAAGTATCTTACCGCGAAGCTATCACTAAACCTACAACACATCGGGAAGTATACAAGAAACAAACCGGTGGTAAAGGTAAGTTCGCAGACATTCAGTTCGAGATTATGCCTATTGAAGGAAATACCGGATTTGAATTTGTGAATGAAGTAGTAGGTGGCAATATTCCGAGAGAATATATCTCTTCTATCGAAAAAGGTTTCAAAAATGCACTTTCCAATGGTGTTCTTGCAAGTTATACCGTGGAAGGCGTTAAGGTTCGCGTTTTTGATGGCTCCTACCATGATGTGGATTCTGATGCCGTTAGCTTTGAAATGTGTGCAAAGCTTGGCTTTAAATCAGCTGCAAAGAAAGCAAGCCCGATTCTGCTCGAACCGGTTATGAAGGTAGAGGTGATCACTCCGGAGGAATATATGGGAGATATTATCGGAGACCTCAATAGCCGTAGAGGAATTATTGGAAAAATGGAGAGCCGGATTGAAGGATCCGTTATTGATGCACAGGTGCCTCTTTCCGAGATGTTCGGTTATTCAACGCATCTGAGATCTCTTTCTCAGGGACGTGCGGTATACTCCATGGAGTTTGAAAAGTATATTCCGGTACCGGATAACATTGCAAAAGAAATTATAGAAGAAACAAAATAACCAGTAAAGCTCAACCTTAGTTAGCT
>JASCXY010000338.1 GCA_030012235.1 Balneolaceae bacterium ANBcel3
GCAGATGTAAACAACGTCATTTCGTTGAAGTATCTGATTCCGATATCTGCATGGGACATGGATCTGGCTCCTATGGAAGGGCTGACCTTCCGGCCCGGAAAGGAAGATGAATCGTTTATCTTTAATCCATCCGGACAAATTTTGGATATAAAGGATCTTATTACCGGTTTTGCTACGGATGGGTCCCGTGAAATTCCAATCATCACACCTGTAAAAGACAGTCAGCGTACGAAGACCCATGAGGGTACAAAAAATGTAGCTTTTGCTATCTATTATCCTGCGGCATGGACAAATAGTCCCGATATTGAATCGATCGTGGCGGATACCTGTCTTTTATTGAAAGAGTTTTGTTCAAGGGTGACCTACACCATCGTCTGATCGGTCCCGTTTCTTATTTCTAATTTATTTTATACTTCAATCTATGTTTGGCGCTATTGCTGGTGATATTGCAGGTTCTGTCCTGGAAGGAACCTTTCCGGGTGATAAAAATTCCATTCATCTGTTTCCTCAGCATGGCCGGGTAACCGACGATTCCGTCCTAACGCTTGCCGTTGCTGAAGCGGCCCGGCTTAACCTGGATTTTTCACCCACTCTGCATGAGTGGGGAAACCATTACCCGGAGGCCGGATACGGCATTCGCTTTATACGCTGGCTGAGACAAGAGGATCCTGCTCCCTACAACAGCTTTGGAAACGGTTCTGCCATGCGGGTCTCCCCGACAGGCTGGATCTTTGATGATATCCATTCGGTTCAAAAGGAAGCCGAAAAGAGCGCCCTGGCAACACACGATCATCCGGAGGGTGTCCGGGGAGCTGTCTCCATGGCATCGGCGATATTTCTTGCCCGAAAAGGCGCTTCAAAAGATGATATTCGTTCTCTGTTTGAGCATACGTTTTCTTATTCCTGTAAAACGGTATCGTACTGGAAGGGTTTACAGGCCTTCGATGTCACCTGCCAGGGGACCGTTCCTGCTGCTGTTGCAGCTTTTCTCGAGTCTGAATCCCTGGAAGACACGATCCGGACGGCGATTTCTATCGGAGGAGATACCGATACGCTTGCTGCGATTGCCGGATCATTGGCTGAGGCGTTCTACCAGGGCATTTCGCCTGATTTGTTGAAGAAAATCTGGCCGTATATGGACTGGCGACAACAGGGGGAAGCCGCCGCATTTCTTTTCGCATATTATCCAGAGCCCGAAAATCGAATTTCATTATTGGATTATACGTCCGCTTCGGCTCACGCTGTCCGTTTTGATCTGATGGCACACTCAAATCCGGCAGAGGCCGTTCACAAACAGCGTTTCTTTAAAACGGCACCCGGACAGTACGGGGAAGGCGACCGTTTTCTGGGTATAAAGGTTCCGCAGCAACGCTCGATTGCCAAAAAGTATGCAGATATCTCCCCGGAAGAAACCGACCGGCTGATAACTTCCCGTTTTCATGAAGAACGCCTCACTGCGCTTCTGCTTTTAACATACCGTTTTAAACGTGCAGATGCGGCTGAACAAAAAAGGATTTTTGACGATTACCTGCGTAATAAAGCCTATATCAACAACTGGGATCTGGTGGATGTCACGGCACCGATCATTACTGGGCCTTTTTTAGAAAGCGAAGCACGGCCCCTGCTTCTTGGGCTTGTTTCTTCGGATCACCTGTGGGACAGGCGGATTGCCATGCTTTCTACTCTGTATCAAATCAGAAAAAACGACTTCAAAGATACTCTGATGATTGCGGATGCATTGCTTGCGGATCCTGAAGATTTAATGCATAAAGCGGTTGGATGGATGCTGAGGGAAGTCTGGAAACGATCTCCGGA
>JASCXY010000339.1 GCA_030012235.1 Balneolaceae bacterium ANBcel3
GCCGATGGTTGTTTCTATTCAGAGAGCCGCTGGTGTGAACAATCCGACCAACAGACGGCCTTTTGATATCGTAATTACCTTCAATGAGGAAATCGCAGATTTTGACGGGAGCGAGTTGAATGTAACTAACGGAGCGGTTACAGGCTTTACAAGCAACAATAATACCTCGTTTCAGGTTAGTATAGAGGCAAATTCTGTAACGACATCGCCTCTGGTTCTCGGGGTTGGAGTCCCGGCAGGAGTTTTTACTGACCTTGCCGGCAATGCGAACGAGGCCGATACAGAAAATTTCACCATAGAATTCGGCGATACGCGTCCTACTGCGGTTCTTTCCAGTAACGTGGCAAATCCGACCAATGATTCTTCGTTTGAAGTTATATTGCAAGTTACAGAGATCTTTGGCCAGCCGGTTAGCAACATTTCCGCATCGAACTTTGCAGTTTCCAATGCTGCGATTGTCCATATTGATGGATCTGCAAACCCGGAGTTTGTGCTGACGGTAGAGCCAGAAAATGTCGGATTAATCAGTATACGGCTTAATCAAAATGTGTTGACCGATGTGGCAGGAAACCTGAATATGCCATCGAATGAGATCAGCACCATGTTTGATGCCAGCTCACCAACAGTTACCATCAGTTCGTCCGTATCCAGCCCAACAAATGCGAATGAATTTGAGGTAACGATTGCATTCGATAAACCGGTGTTTGGGTTTGACATCGGAGATGTTGTACTTGAAAACGCAAGTGCAAGTGGCTTTTCCGGAAATAACGGAGAGAGCGATTACACCCTGACCGTGCAACCAGATAGTGATGGAGTGGTGAGCATAATGGTACCTCAGGGAGTGGCTCAGGACGAGATAGGCAATGAAAATGAATCTTCAGATACGTTTGTGATGGTTTCGGATCGAACCCGGCCCTCGGTAGTGTCGATTCTGGACACCTTCGGGTTGAATGATCCGACCAATGAGTCTGCTTTTGATATCGTGATCACCTTCAGTGAAGCATTGGGGGATTATGATGAGTCGGTATTGAGTATAACAAATGCCAACCTGAACCAACTGTCAACAACAGATAATACCGTGTTTATTGCGACGCTTGCCCCGTTAAATAACGGTGCTGTTCGATTGAGTGTTCCTGCTGGATTTGGTCGTGATGAGGCTGGGAATACAAGTCGGGCATCAACGGATGAATTTGAAATCGAATATAACGGGACACCACCGGGTGTTCTTCTCAGCTCTGATGTTTCCAATCCAACCAATGCCCATGAGTTTGAGCTGATTATAACGTTTGATGAACCTGTATCTTCATTTGATGTCTCCCGGATGGAAGTCGACAATGCACAACTTTCAGGTTTTGCAGGCAACGATGGCGACAGTGAATATACCGTTCAGGTCATTCCCCGGGAAGACGGCCCGGTTACTTTACGGGTACCCGAAGGCGTAGCATTTGACCTTGCCGGAAATGCCAATGTGGCTTCGAACGTCTTTGAAGTGTCTTCCGATCGGACCCCGCCTCATGTATCATTTAACGCGGATGCTGAAGGCCCGGTGTTTCGTCCTGTTTTTATTCTGGAAATACTTTTCAGCGAAGAGGTCATCGGATTTGAAGCGACCGATATTCTGGCAGATAACGCGGAGATTTTCAACGTTACTTCCGATAATGCATCAACGTTTGTTATGGAGGTACATCCGTTGCAAGACGGGCTGGTGACCATCACCGTTCCAGAAGGCGTTGCTTTCGATGAAGCCGGAAATCCAAATGAAGAAGGAGTATTTACCATTACCTATGACACTTCTCCGACAAAGGTATC
>JASCXY010000034.1 GCA_030012235.1 Balneolaceae bacterium ANBcel3
TCCCATGCCTCTACAGGTTGTGGTGCCTTCCAGCGTAATTCTCCGACCGGAGGAGCCGCAAAAGGGATCCCTTTAAAAATAGCCAGGTCATCGGTTACTTTACCCCGGATCTGGCCTCCTTCCACGGTTACAACACCAGGAGCTTCTTCTGAACAAGCTCCCATACTAAATGCCATTAAGAAAACGAAGATTATACTATATCTGCTCATGGTATTTCCTTTTTATTAATTCTGATTTTGCCAAAGATTAGGTAAAAAGCGATAGTACAATAAATGCCGCCAGGTCGACCAGTCATGGCCGCCATGTCCTCCTACGTAATACTCGTGCACAACTTCATGATCTTCTAGTGCCTCCGTTAAAGCAACTACGCGGTGATTGAAAAAGCTATCTACTTCTTTTGTTCCCTGGCCGACAAACAGGTAATCTACTTTCTTGTTCACCTCGGGATCTCTTAGAAAGTGCTTTAAAGACTCTTCTGCATTCACATCCCCGGCACTCAATATTCCGAAATTTGCAAAGAGATCAAGGGACCGAAACCCTATGAACATACTGTGTCGTCCGCCCATAGATAACCCTGAAATCGCTCTTCCGGAGGGCGTCGGAATGGTACTATATTTTTCGTCCATCAGTGGGATAACATGATTTCTAAGTTCCTTTTCGAATACATCGAAGGTTAGTTCTGCATGCTGTGGATGATTCCTGTGGATTACCTGATTGTTTGGGATAGCTATAATCATGGGCTTCGCCTTCCCTTCGGCAAGTAAATTATCCATAATAAAATTGACACGTCCGTCATACACCCAATTTGATGGCAGTTCGCCACTGCCTCCGACCAGATACAACACCGGATAGTTCTTTTCCGGGGTATATCCCGGTGGTGTGTACACGTACATCTCTCGTTCTCCTCCGGTCACTTCTGATGAATACACATGGCGGGTTACTCTCCCGTGGGGTACTTGTTTTGCATCATAGTAGGCAGGACCATCTCCATGAACAACAAGCTGGCTGTACGGAGGCATGGCGGTAAATGCCGCATAGGTATTATTCGGATCGGCTACCTGAACACCATCGATGATTAAATGATAGGCATACATATCAGGAATGAGAGGGCCGATCGTTAATGTCCACAGTCCCTCTTCATCTCTGGTAAAAGCAAGTGGATCATTTCCCAGGTTATTAGATGTATGTATAGCCCCTACAGAAAGAAAAACACTGTCGACATCGTCGGCTCTCAAACGAAATGTTACGGTTTGATCATCATGTACTTCCGGAGAATTGACCCGGGCACTAAATGGGGTCAATCCTTCTTTATCTTTTTGCGGATCAAAATCCAGATTGACGTTTGCCTGCTGTCCGGTTAGGATCGCGGGCGTGATTATCAGCAAAGCCAACGCCGATATCCATACTCTATTCATCGTTTTCATAGTAATACTATTAATGATTAAGGTTCCGTATGTATTCAGTTATTATTTAAAAAGCCTTGATGCAAAATCTCTGAATGACTCCCTCCATACATTCCAGTCGTGATCTCCGTCAAAGCTGTTAAATTCAACGTCCAATCCATGCTCTCTCATCGTATCAACGGCATGAATTGTATGCTCAATTCTCATATCAGAATGTCCGCATGATAAATAAAACACATCAAGTTTCTGGTTAAAATCACTCGCTTTTGTCAATAATCCCGGAATTTCGTTTTCTGCATCGAATGTACGGCCGGGCACGCTGCGAATACCGCCGAAAATTCCTGAACTAAAGACTCCGACGGAGCCAAATGTATCGAGATTTCCCAGTCCTATATAAAACGATTGTCCTCCACCCATAGACAGACCACTAATGGCCCGGTTCCGGGGATTTTGCAGTGTCCGGTATTTTGCATCCACAAACGGGACGATTACTTCCGTCATTTCTTTTTTGATGTTTTCCATCGCCGATGTACTGTACCCGCCGGGTAAACCAGGGAGATGCCCGTCAGCCATTACAACTATCATGGGTTTGGCTTTTCCTTCTGCAATCAGATTATCCAGAATATGCCGGACTCTACCTTGATTCGTCCACCCCGTCTCATCTTCCCCGCCTCCATGCTGAAGATAAACCACCGGAAATTCCTTTTCTGCGTTGTTTTCATAATCAGGAGGGGTATAAACCACAAGGTTTCTCCAGCTTTCTGTCACTTTTGAGTAATAATGATGTGTACGAACCGTACCGTGTGGGTTTTCTTTTATATCAAAAAAACGCTCGCTTCCGGACGGGATTTCAATACCACTGATCATCCGGCCTGTGCCATAAAACGTTCTGCTCGCCGGATCGGCTACAGGAACACCATCAATAATCAAAAAGTAGTAATGAAACCCGGGATCCACGGGTTCTGTCTGAACCGTCCAATAACCTTCCTCATCTTTCTCCATATCGTATTTTTTTGCCAGATCAATTTGCAGATGACTTGCATACGGAGCATGAACCCTGAAAAAAACGCTATTGTCAGGCAAAACACATGGACAGGAGCTTTGGTCAATGTTGGTTGGAGCCGGAATAAAAGACTGCGGAGCCTGAGCTTCAGCCCGTGAAAACAGGAGTGTAACAAATACAATTATATAAAAGGATATAAAAACCGACGATACTTGGATATTTTTCATTTTGAAGGGAAGCTATGGTTTGATTTTAAGAAGTAGCCGAGCGCATTTATACAAAGATATTCTCCAGAGAAATTTTTCCTGAGCCGTTCCAGGGGACTCTTTATGGATTGGTTGAGTCCCCTGTTTTTGCGGTATCTTCCGAAAAGTAAGAATTGAACCTGGAAGATTTTCTTGTGATCCGGCCTATACAACAAATACAGTCGTTTTAGTCCAAATCACGAAACAATAAAGGAGCTAATTGATGCAAACTACGCCGCCAGGTATGGAATTCATGGGCCGTCCCTTCAGAAATATAGGAAACCGCATTAAATCCTTCGTTCTTTAGCTCCTCAACGGCACCTTTGATGCGATCCGGCCTTTCTTTACTTCCACAACTAAGAAAAACAAGCTTAAGCTGGTCATGGTTTTCTAAATCCTCAGGGGTATAAATACCACCGCTGAATAAACCATAGTATGTAAATACATCCGGCCTGTTCAGGGTCACGAGTCTTGTCTCAAAGGCACCCATTGATAGTCCTGCCATGGCCCGATGCGATGGGCTGCTGACCGTCCTGAAATTTGAATCTATATAGGGCATCAGTTCATCAATGAGTACCGTTTGGAAAGGTTTGATATCAAAATCCATAATTCTTCCGAATTCGATTTCATTGGTCATTCCGTAAGCCATGACTATGATAAACGGCTTTGCTTTTCCATCGGCTATCAGATTATCCATGATACGATTGACCCGCCCCTGGTTGGGCCAGGAAGTCTCGTTCTCTCCGTATCCGTGTTGCAGATAGAGTACGGGATAACGGCGGTTTCTTTCCAGATGATACTCTGCGGGTGTATACACATATGCTCTTTTAATAGAGTTTGTACTTTCAGAAGGAAAAGAAATCTCATGAATCTGTCCTTGTGGTACATTTCTCAATGCAAAAATTTCTTCGTCGCTTGCAGGGACTTCGATCCCGCTTCCCCATCGGTTTGCACCAAAAAAGTAGAGGCTTCCCGGATCCGGAACCGAGGCACCGTCAATATTCAGCTGATAATAATGAAAACCTTCGTCCTGTGGAGACGATTCTCCGGTCCATACTCCGTTTTCATCTTTTTCCAGATCGTATTTTACCCCTCCGATATCCAACTGTACATAGCGGGCATCCGGTGCTGATATTTGAACCCGTACCTGCCCACTTTCATTCACTTTCGGGTATTCACTACCCGGCTGGTTTACAGACGATGGCCTGAAGTCATCAGCCATTACATAGTTTTCGGATTGAATTCCTCCCATAAAAACTAAAAAAACGACCGATATGGCTCTGATTAGATTTTTTTCCATGACAAACTAATTGGTTTAATAATATGGATAACACAAAAATACAAAGAGAACACCTAACAGTACTTCTGCTCTTTTATACATAATTAAAGGGCCATACCGGTTTGACGATCATTCCTCCCCGCCTGCACCTGTTTCAATCGTTAATGAACAAAAGCGGCGCAAACTGATACAGACTCCTCCTCCATGTCTGCCACTCATGATCGGTATCCGGTGAAACATAATAATAGGTATTCAACCCTTTCTCTTTTAGACGTTCGACGTTCTGCTTTGGTTCAGTTCCAAGATTAAAACGGCCACTTTCCCGTGCGGTTCCTTCTGAATTTAGATGATCCATAATAAGATTGTTTCTGCCCTGAGCAGTCCACCCTATTTGTTTCTGCCAATCCTTAGAATGGAAAGTGACATGGGCGGAGCCTGATAGGTAAACGTTTTATTTATATGCATTTCTGACTGAACCGGAGTAATCTTAACTGGTTGATTAAACGTATTTTCAGCCGTTGGTTCGCCTGCCAGAACCGTTAAAACTGCGCGGTCAACCAATCCACTAAAGCGACTCAAATCCACAGGCATCTCCCGGGGTGTTTCATGAAGATTAACCAGTTTCAGAATGACGTCACCTTTTTGACCATCGGTGGTAACTGAGGCTGCTACCAATACATCATCGGAAGCCAGGGCTACTACACCCTCATGATAATAGTCTCCCTGGTTGGTCATAAACATCTTCTGGACATAATAATTGGGTGTCGGAACGATATTCACATTGTCGAAATAAATCAGGTTTGTACTCCACTGATTAAAGTCCCTTTTCGCCAATAATGGGGCATAAGAAGCCATGATCACCAAATCACCATTTCGCTCCAGGGACGTCATGTATGCTGCTTCTACAATGGCATTATACAGGGTATTCCCCCATGAGGCATATTCACCGAGGTAAACGCTGGATGCTTTCCGGTCATATCCATCGTACCGGTTTTGATTGGCTATATACCAATCCGTTTGCTGATAATAGTGCTCATCAACGACAGACAGCCCCAGCCGGTTGGCAAGCTCCCATCCTTTTTCAAAATCCTCGCCCTCTGAAAAGGGGCCGGATGAACCAATAATTTCGATTTCCGGATGCTTTTCTTTGACCGCATTATAAATCATGGTGAATCGTTCTATAAATTCCGGAGTTTTTTTATCCTCGTTACCTATGCCAATGTAGGTTAAACCAAAAGGTTCACTCCGGCCAGCCTGAGCTCTGACAGCACCCCATTTAGACGTTTCAGGCCCGTTTGCCCATTCTATCAGATCAAATATATCCTGGATATACTCCTCCATATCCAAAAGACAAAGCGCTTTTTGTCCGGCACCCCCAATCACATGCGTTCCCCCGGAATTTTGACAGCTGACCGCCGCTGGCAATATGGGAATGGGTATGGCTCCCAGATCCTCACTAAACTGAATAAATTCAAAAAAGCCAAAACCTCCTGTTTGGTGGTATCCCCAGATGTTCCTCTGAGCTTTGCGTTCTTCAACGGGTCCCACGGTGTTTTTCCATCTGTACATATTTCCAAGACCGTCCCCATGCACCAGGCATCCTCCGGGAAACCGTAAAAACCGAGGCTTCATATCCGCCAGCACTTGAGCAAGGTCTGCCCTCAGGCCGTTTTTCCGATTCTTGAATGTATTCTCAGGAAACAGAGAGATCATATCCAGTGCCAGTTCCCCGGGGCTTTGTATAAGAACTTGTACATACGCACTGTCGTGGCTTGCAATAGCCGTAAGGGAGGTTTCATACTTCTCCCAGTCCTTTGAATGGATTTGAAAGCTTTCTTCAGAGATCAGTTCCCCTTCGGGATCCTCCAAACTGACACGGAGATTCACCGGTTGATCCGATAAAAGCCGGCCAAAAAGTGAAAAATGATAGTTCTCTCCTTCTCGTACTACCATTCCACCAAAACCATGATTTTTCAGGCCCACTCCCGACTCGCCTTCATGTTGGGGATAATTGCCGACAACCTCCACATCCAAAACTATATAGGTTGGATTATTTGGATGGATCGGTTCATTCGTCTGTACATGGATTCTGCCAATAGAAAAGCCAGGATCGATATATTCCCAAAAAGCCAGCGGATTCCACCCCGGCTGCTCCGTCGGGCTATATTCAAAAGAGCGGTTCTGAACCATTTCGGCATAAAGCCCGCCGTCTGCCGCATAATTGATATCCTCAAAAAAAAGGCCAAAGAGTTTTCCACTGATGGGTTTGCCTTCTTCCGAAGGACTAGCTTGAAGACCTGAAAACACGATCATGGAAATAAAAAACAAAAAAAGACCCCTTAGCAGCGTCTTTTTGAGCTGAGCATACCCGGTCATTACCGCCTCCATCTTATTATTTGTTTTATGAACATACAACGGCCTGTTGACGGACCCATACGCTTCGTCTTACCCTCAGAAACCAACTGACAGGCAGATAATACTTTAAACTGTAGTTTAAGGCCATACGAATGTATTTCTGCATTCATATCTTATTGCCTCCTAATCAAGTATACCGCACAAAGCACCCGACTGAACGAATATTCCATGAAGACCTCAATATGCCTGGTATTATTGCCATAGCATATTCGCCCGGGATGATATCATTCTCACATACCCGTTCGACATCCATTGTACGTATTCGCTTTCCCGTTGGTCAGGCTGAAATACACCCTCCAAAATTCTGAATCTTTTCTTAATTCATGCTTATATAACTGAAAAGATTCCAGATAAAAAGAGCTACCAAGAATATAGGGCCACCTGCAACAATACAGGTGGCCTTTTACAAAACCTCTCGCTCACCGAATTATATCAGGGAGTGTAAAGCCCTATTTATCTGCGGTAGAAGCATACATACCAAAAAAGGAGCCAATAAAACCACCGGCTCTCTCCGTACTGAGAACCGTTCCGTCTGCATTCTCATACAAAAGGATCCACTCTCCTTCATTTACTGAGTAATAAAAGTCATACTGATCTTCCCGGGCTTGTATTTTAAAGAAAACAGGAGTATCCGGAGCTGCTTCAAGAGGCTTTGATGTTAATACTTCCGGAACACCATTAGTTAACTCACCGGCCTCCATTTCAAGCTGAATATGCACCCTTCCGGAAGTCTCATCCAATACCAGTCCAAGGAAGTAATAAAAGTTGTCCCTTTGAAAAGCTACCAATCCAGCCTTATCAGAGGTACTGGCCGGAGTGTAGGTAACAGCAACAGAGGCAGAAGAAGTGGCATGTTGTTGTCTTCGGCCAATGAACGAAGGATTGCCCCCGTCTCCAAGCCGTACCGGACGTGGTTCAATGATCAGATTTCCGTCTTCAAGGCGATACCACTGTTCTCTCGGAGTTCGGATAAAAGACCAGTAAACAGCAAGTTCCTCTTCTTCGAAGGTATCCTTCAGAGTAAAGTTACCTGTAGTTGGTATTGCCGGCGGATCCTGTTGTGGCAAATCCGGACGATCTACGACATAAGGCACAGCCTCATCCCCTTCCAGAATGACCGGCCATCCGTCTTCTGTCCAATGCACCGGAAGCATAAAGGTTTCTCTTCCTGTATTAAAATAGCCCTCTTTATAGGGGCGTACGCCCAGAAATACAGACCACCACTCGCCGTTTTGTGTTTGAACCATATCTGCATGCCCGGTATTGGCAACCGGAAACGGCCGGTCAGGGTTCAGATGCCGTTGAGTCAGAATGGGATTGTTCTCATAGGGAACATAGGGCCCAAGCGGGTGTTCCGCTTCAAAAACAACCTGTGAATGATCCGGGCCGGTTCCACCCTCGGCAGCAATTAAAAGGTATCGTCCGTCTATTTTCTTCAAATGCGGAGCTTCAATCCAAATCGGCTCCTGTGTAATATCTACCCCTCCATCTACGATCACCTGATCCGGACCGGTTGTCTGCGTAACCGGATCATATTCCTGGATCCACAATGCGCGGTGGCCTTCATAAAGGGGTTCTCCTTCCGGCGGTCCATTATTGATTATATAGATGGTTCCGTCGTCATCAAAAAAGATGGATGGATCGATTCCCTGAACATCGTCCAGCCAAACCGGCTCCGACCATGAACCGGGAACCGATGGATCCGGAGACGTTACCAGAAAATTACCCCGACCATATACATTGGTTGAAAGAACATAAAAAAGCCCGTCGTGGTAATTGATCGTCGGAGCAAAGATGCCATGTGACATTTCAAGCCCCTCCAGCTCAAGTTGCGATGGGCGATCAAGCACATGGCCGATTTGAGTCCAGTTTACCAAATCGCGGCTGTGGAAAAGCGGGATCCCGGGATACACGGCAAAAGAAGAGTGCACCATATAATAGTCTTCACCATGCCGGATAACACTTGGATCCGGATAAAAACCGGCAATGATCGGATTTATAAACTGATGATCCTCCGGTTGATGTGTGTTAAAGACCGTATCATTGCCTTCGTATTCAAACCAATGAAAAACCGGACTGCCATGGCCTGGTTCACTTTCCTGATTCGAACCGGAGCAAGCAAATAGTACAATGGGGAATAGCAAAAACAAAGTTTTTGTAACGATAGACATAATTGAAAAGATTTAAAGTGTAAGAATTACCATATATGCATGATCCTTTAATTAACGATGAAGACAAGCATCCCATCAATAGTGGACAAAATAATAAAAAAGAAAAGCGCTTTCCGATTTTTTTATTGCAATTATCCCTGTTTTTTTGCTCATTTATTGCTCATTCCTGCTACGGACTTGTCGTTTTTTGATCATCAACCGCAATATAGCAGGCATATAGCATATATATAAAAAAGAAGTGTTTTTTTTACTTTACTTTGTGAAATTTTTCCTTAAATTTGTAGAAAATTTGCTTAACAAATTAGACAACCTTATAATTGTACAGGATACGAAATATTTGATTACAGGATTTTATGAACGAGATTTCTATTAAAGCATCAGACAACATTCGAATTTTTTCTGCATCTATGGTCCAGCAAGCCAATTCCGGGCATCCGGGTGGCGCCATGGGAGGTGCAGATTTCATGCATATTTTATTTAGTGAGTTTTTAGTTTACGATCCTAACGACCCCTTTTGGGCGTATCGTGACCGCTTTTTCCTTGATCCGGGACACATGTCAGCCATGCTTTACGGCACACTGGCACTTACCGGCGATTACACGATGGACGATCTTCGTTCCTTCCGTCAATGGGGCAGCGTTACTCCGGGTCATCCGGAAACCGATGTTATGCGTCGGGTAGAAAATACCTCTGGTCCATTGGGGCAGGGGCACACATTCGCTGTAGGTGCAGCCATAGCAGAGCGTTTCCTCGCTCAACGATTCGGAGAATGGCTCTCCCACAAAACATATGCATTTATCTCTGACGGTGGTATTCAGGAAGAAATATCTCAGGGTGCTGGTCGTTTGGCCGGTTTTCTCGGTTTGTCTAACCTGATCATGTTTTTTGATTCAAACGAGATTCAGCTCTCTACGACTACAAAAGAAGTTACAACAGAGGATACTGCGAAAAAGTACGAAGCATGGGGATGGAAAACGATTACCATCGACGGCCATGACCATGATCAAATTCGCGCGGCTCTTAAGCAAGCAAACGCTGAAACAGAATGCCCGACACTGATTATTGGCAAAACCATTATGGGCAAGGGATGCCTGGACGATGCCGGCAACAGTTTTGAAGGTAAATGTGAAACTCACGGGCAGCCTCTAAGTGGTGCAGGAGCATCCTTTGAAAAAACTATAGAGAATCTTGGTGGTGACCCTGAAAACCCGTTCCAGATTTTCCCTGAAGTAGAAGCTTATTACAAAGAAGTCAATCAAAAGAAAGCTGAAGTTGTAAAAGAACGCGACGAAGCACGTAAACAGTGGGAACAGAAAAACCCTGAACTGGCTCAGAAGCTTACCCGCTTTCTTTCTAACGAAGTTCCTGACATTGATTTTAACTCATTGGAAATCAAGGAAGGTATTGCAACACGTGCCGCCTCAGGAAATGTTCTTGGATTCATGGCCGATCACATTGAAAATATGATCGTTGCCTCTGCAGACCTTTCCAACAGCGATAAAACCGATGGCTTTTTGAAAAAAACCACCTCGTTCCAAAAAGGTGATTTTTCAGGTGCTTTTTTACAGGCCGGTGTTTCTGAACTTACAATGGCTGCTGTAGCAAACGGCATGGCACTTCATGGTGGAGTTATTCCAGTATGTGGAACCTTTTTTGCTTTCTCGGATTACATGAAACCTGCAGTACGACTTGCAGCTCTCATGGAGTTACCGGTCATATATGTATGGACTCATGACTCTTTCCGTGTAGGAGAAGATGGGCCTACCCACCAACCGGTGGAACATGAAGCTCAAATCCGTCTGATGGAACATTTGAAGAACCATTCCGGTAAAAATAGTGTTCTTGTATTACGACCTGCAGATTCTGAGGAAACCAAAGTCGCATGGCAGATGGCTCTTGAGAACCGTGATACCCCAACGGCATTGATTTTATCCCGTCAGAATATTCCGGCGGTTTGGACCGACGGCAAAGATCGCGCTTCTTCTTCAGCTGATGCGCGAAAAGGTGCCTATGTGGTTAACGACCAGGCAGACAACCCGGACATCGTTCTGGTTGCCAATGGATCAGAAGTTTCAACCGTAGCTGCTGTTGCTGAACGCCTCAAGGAAGAAGGCGTCACAGCACGTGTAGTTTCAGCAATATCTGAAGGATTGCTAAGCAATCAGCCAGATTCATATAAGAAGGAACTTATCCCTTCTGACAAACCCGTATTTGCACTTACAGCCGGACTTCCGGTTACCATGCAGGGGCTCATACCTCCTCACGGAATCTGTTCCGGCTTAAACCATTTCGGGTATTCCGCTCCAGCCGGGGTGCTTGACGAAAAATTCGGATTTACACCGGATACCGTCATCCCGAAAGTAAAGGAATACTTGAAATCGTTTGACAAGTAAAACGTTTTACCCTGTAACACATAACTATTGATCAATTTACATATCTCATTCTTTCATCAATGTCCCTGTAACAAAAAACCCGTTTCTCCTTGACCGGAGGACGGGTTTTCTTTTTTATTACCTACAGGTATCTTCTCTTTAGCAATTCATTTTTCTTTTTCGGTCCATTGTATTCCTGCTCCGACTAAAGCTCTGCATGATACACCCCACTATTGTCCGTAGTTATTAGAGTAAAAAAAAAGCCCGCTTTTGAGAAAAAACGGGCTTGAAAAAAGAAACGGAGATAAAATCAGCTTTTCTGAAGCTTATCCCAGTCTTTAAGAAATTGCTCAAGGCCAGCATCCGTAAGAGGATGGCTGATCAGTTTTGCAATCACTGAAAAAGGCATTGTTGCAACATGGGCACCCATGAGAGCGGAATCTACAAGGTGCATAGTGTGACGCACACTTGCAACCAATACTTCCGTATCCAAATCATAGTTCTCATAAATCTGCACGATTTGAGAAATCAGATCCATTCCGTCATGAGAAATATCATCCAGGCGGCCAACAAAAGGAGAAATGTAGGTCGCTCCGGCTTTAGCAGCAACAAGTGCCTGAGAAGGGGAAAAACAAAGCGTACAGTTTGTTTTGATACCTTCGTCCGTCAATTGTTTGATGGTCTTAATCCCGTCGGCAATCAATGGAACTTTGATAACCACGTGCTCAGATATTTTGGCAAGACGATGAGCTTCTTTCATCATCCCATCAAAGTCGGTAGACACCACTTCGGCAGACACCGGGCCTTGTACTATCTCACACACTTCGCCAATAAAAGCATCGAAGTCTTTAATTCCTTCTTTCGCACAAAGCGAAGGATTGGTCGTTACACCATCAAGAACGCCCATATCATTGGCTTCCTTGATTTCATTAAGATTTGCAGTATCAATAAAAAATTTCATAGGATTGACTATACCAGTTTTTGATTCGTTTTGCAGTTGCATTCACTTCCTGAGTGGGTACTTTCCTGAACCCACGACGGCTTATGCGTCCAGATACAACCGCGTTTATTTTTACTAAAAAATTGTTTTTTTTTAATCCTGCCGTTTGCATTACAGGTTTATTGGACTGTGCAAAACACTTCTATTCCTGCGGGTTCTTTACTCCGTCTTGCCATGCATACCATAACAAGATGAAAACAAAAACTCAGGCCATGGTTTCGGCAAAAAAAATAACGACATTGTATATGCTTTGCATTATCTTCTTTACGAATATAAAACAGCGATTCCGAGTCCTCCTGGCCATCCGGATTTACCTGGATAAGACCCTTTAAAAATAGACAAATTTTAGCCCTGTTGAAAGGATAATTTTTCATAATTCACTGAAATAATTCAGACTTAACGTTTATTTGACCCACTCCTTTTACTATTTCAATTACGCTACATATGATAGAAATCAAAGACTTCAACACACTTTACGATGGAACGGAAACCCATCTTGTTATTTTAAGAAATGAGCAAAAAACGGAGGTTTCCATTACCAACTATGGTGGAATTATCACTTCCATTCGTACCGCTGATCGAAAAGGCCATTTAGAGAATATCGTCCTGGGATATTCTCATATAGACGACTATCAGTGCGAGCATCCTTTTTTTGGAGCTGTCATTGGCCGTTATGCAAACAGAATCGAAGGCAGTCGTTTTTCATTGGATGGCGAAACATACCACTTAACCCCGAGTGAAGGAGAAAATCAACTCCACGGTGGCAAAAAAGGATTTGATAAAGTCTTGTGGAATATCGAATCCACAACCGATGATACATTGACCCTCTCTTATAGCAGTCCCGATGGTGAAGAAGGGTTTCCCGGTACGCTCAAAGTTTTTGTATCCTATAAGCTGACGAACCAAAATGAACTAATCATTTCCTACAAGGCAGAGACCGATAAGCCAACGGTTATCAATCTTACCAACCACTCCTATTTTAACCTCACAGGAAACCCCGGGCGCCATATCCTGGAACACGAACTTCAGCTTCATTCAAACTATTACACTCCGGTTGATGAGCAGTCCATCCCGACGGGTGAATTGGCCGCTGTTGAAGGAACCCCTTTTGATTTTACACAGCCAAAACCCATTGGCCGGGATATTCACCTGCTGGAAAACGGCTACGACCATAACTATGTGCTTGGAGAACGCCTTGAGGACGCACCTCGGATGGTCGCGCGTTTGAAAGAGCCACATTCAGGAAGAGTCCTCGAAACGTTGACCGACAAACCGGGCATTCAACTATATACCGGTGCAGGCCTTCAACCGGTTCCGGGAACTAAAGGTGGACAAAACTTCAGGAAGTTTGGTGGAGTTTGTCTTGAAACCCAATTTTTCCCTAATTCTCCTAATATGCCGGATTTTCCTTCCTGTTTTTTTACCCCTGACAAACCCTACCAGTCTACAACCATATATCGGTTTTCTCTTGATAACGATTAACGGTCGCCAAGCTTCACAGATACCTTTTCTGGAGCTCAGGTTCTAAAATATTTCAAAAACATTTCTGAATAATGTCTTCTTTTGGTGTTTTATTTGACATGGATGGTGTTCTTGTTGACAGCAATCCCACTCACAAGCGTATGATCCTGGATTTCTGCAATGCTCATGGAACATCGATAACCGAAGAGTTTCTGCAGCAACATATCTATGGCAGGACCAACAAAGAATGGATTCCCATTGTTTTTCCGGATGCTTCGGAAGAAGAGGTTCTGGCTCTGTCGGATGAAAAAGAGCAGTTATTTCGGGAACAGTTCTCTCCCAGAGATAACATGGTTCCAGGCTTACCCGATTTTCTGAAGGATCTTTCGCTGAACCATATTCCTCTGGTACTTGCAACGTCCGCTCCGGCTGAAAATGCAGATTACATCCTGAAAACACTGGATATTCGCCATTACTTCAATCACGTACTCACGATGGCAGATGTATCCAGGGGAAAACCCGATCCGGACATTTATCTAAAATCCGCTGACCGTATCGGGTTTCCACCAGAGAAGTGTATTGTTATTGAAGACTCCATTGCAGGAGTAGCCTCTGGTGTTGGTGCAGGATGCACTGTAATTGGAATTACAACTACTCATTCCCCTTCCGAATTATCAGGTTGCAGCCTTATTGAACCTGATTTCAGAAATATGGATTACCAGATTCTATCAAGGATGATCCATTCGACCGACTGAGTTATCTGCTTTACCGGCTTTTTTCTGTGTAATTATAGTTCTTGAATCAATTCGCCAGCGTTGATGTTAGACGGCCCCTGATAAGGGTTTGCAACCTGCATGGCATGACCCAGCCAGATCGCTTCTCCGTCCATAAACAGAGGGCACGCAAACACGTATATTGGCTCACCGGGATTTCCTGTCAGTTCAATAAACTCCAACAAGTCGCGGCTTATATTGGCTAAAGCCTCTCTCTGTTCTTCCTTATTTTCTGCATCCACAATATTACCAGCCGCATCCATCATTACCGCCTGAAGTCCTTCTACATCCGGATTGATTTCTTCATCAAAAGAATCCGGTGGAATGGTTGCTATGGATGTTTCGAGTCGTTCTGCCCAGGCAGCCGCTATTTCATCGTTGTCATGAACCAACGCATCTTTTACATTCATGTATTCTTCAATAATACGTGCAACCCGCTCCTCGGCCGGATTATCGGCTTTTGCACCCATCGCAATTACCATGAATAATAATGTGGTTAAGAAACTTATTCTTAACATGAACGAATGTGTCATTTTATACCTCCATATTGAGGGTTATCATTAACTCTCTATACATAAAATGGGGATTTCGTCACCAAATGCAAATGATCGCCCGTTTTCAACCTTTTGAAAAGACCATCATTCAAAAACCTCTCTCCCTTTTGGTTCCATTTGAAACCGGCGGTATGCAATCGTCAGGAAGCATTGCCGTTTCCAACCAAATTAGCCCACCCTCATCACAAAGCCGTTCTGGTATTAAAAGCGTCTTACTGATGATTAGTATTCCTTTTAGCACATTAACTGTAAAGAAAGCGGCTCTCAATAAAATCATTTTAGCTGTCTTTTTATACACAGCTCATAATTTACACCAGGTACCCGGAAGCGTTACAAGCTTTCTTTTAAATAGGCATACTTCGGGGTTAATTTACCTCTGTGAACAATAACCGCTCGCTTTAATTCATCAGGAAGCTTGAGCTGCTCAAAGGCAACCTGGAAATCGGCCTGAGCCAATGACGGCAACCATTCTCTGAGAAGACCGCTGAAAAACGCCGAGGCTTCGCGCGGGATCTCGCTGGGTAAGATATCCACGGCCATTACGGCAACTCCATTGCCCTCAAATCCAGATTCCCAAGCACCGGTCACAGGGTCATACATATAAACCGGGTCATCTATAGAGGTTTCAGACAAGGTGCATTCAATAGATCCTAACGGATCGCATGTTATATCGCCTATGACCAGGGGAACCTGTACTCCTTCTACCGCTCTTTTTCTGAGCCAGGACTGAGTTACCAGTCTGGGATATCTGTGATCCCAGTATATCCCATTAAAAAGAACATCAATTAAGGGTAAAAAATCCTCGAAACGTGTTCGGTACTCTTTTGGATGTGCAAAATAATGGTCATAACTGAAAGGCTTTTCCTCTTTGTGAATCAAATAGTGAGCCACACGAATATGCACCAGATAGACTTTATCAGAATCCAGCTTATTTTTATCCAGAGTAAGTAATTCAAGAGGATCTATCATTTCAAGAGGCAGCTCTTCCAGTATTTCAAGAACCCCTTTGGAAACATTTCCAAATCCTGTCACACCCAGAATTATAGGCCTTTCGCTTAAACCGGTTCCATTTTCTTTGATCTGCAGGCCGGCCTCCGCGACCGCTGTTTTTGCCTCGTTCAACGAGGAATAGGTTACCGCCTGACGTATGTTTTCAAATGGAGTTCTGTTTCCAAGCCTTTTCAATCGCTGGCCAAGCGCCCATAACGTATTGATTGCGCCTGCATAACCTGCATGCTTCCCGAAATACACCAACCGCCTTCCTTCGTCTGATACGATGCATTCGTAATCGATCAATGTTGCCCCTGACCTCATCAAGTCCCTTAACATCGGCATATTATACGATTGCCCCTTTATTACATGAGAAAAGTACATGTATACTTTGTCTTTACTAAACGAACCCGGAGCCATTTCCTTGACTCCAAGAACCACATCGGCATCTGAAATATCCTCAGAAACTTCTGCCCCCTCATGCAGGAACTCCTCATCGCTGAATACACGTTTTTTTGAGGATTGTATAATGATTGGTATGTTATTTTTTTTGACAAGATATCCTATATCCTCCGGAACCAATGGGATTCGGCGTTCCTGATCGTATTTATCTTCAATACGTATTGCAACTTTATTCATAAAAACTCCTGTATTCAAAAATCAATCACCGTTAAAATATTACTTTCCGGCATTACTTGTACGACTTTACCTGCATTCCAGCCTGTTTTTACATTTTCATGTGCTACTTTCAGAAAGTATATCATCGACTGCGACATCGTACTTATTCATCCCTGCTTCCCATTTAAAAGCACTATACAAACCCCTCTTTACTCTATGGACGGCATTGCCTACCTTAAATCAAAACCCACACGAGAACTCAAATAAACGAGCCCATTTTGGAAGAATCCGGACAACTACTTATTGACAGACTGGTAGCCCTTGTACCCGAAGAATGGCACTTTCCATATATCGAAACGTTGCTGGGCATCATACTCCTTGGCTTTCTGGTCGCTTTTCTTCATCTGCTGGTTCGACGGCAACTTATCAGACTATTTACCAGGCTTGGAGAAAAGGCGCCTCATCCCTGGTATAATGCGCTCCTCCAAAATCAGCTTCCTCAGCGAGCATTGTTCATTCTCCCATTACTCATTTTTTATATTGGGTTTGAGTGGGTCTCTGACCTGCCCGAAGAGTTACTTGGCTTTTTCATCCGGTTAATAAATGCAACGATGATCCTCGTCGTTGCACGAACCATTGACAGCTTCCTCGCTTCTCTTCACAGCATTCACCTGCTTCAGCCCAATGCCGACCGACGGCCCATTAAGAGCTACATTCAGCTGGCGAAGGTTCTGGTATACATAGTGACGGGTATTTTAATCATTGCGCAACTGGCCGATCAGTCACCCTGGTATTTTATCAGTGGAATCGGGGCTATGACAGCCATATTTATGCTTGTCTTCCGTGACACATTGCTCTCTCTGGTTGCAAGTATACAGCTCACCAACAATGATCTTATCCGGGTAGGAGACTGGATAGAAATGACCCAGTTTGGTGCCGATGGAGATGTTGTTGATATCGCTCTCAATAATGTGCGCGTACAAAACTGGGATAAAACGTTCTCGGTTATTCCTACACACAAGTTTCTGGAACATAGTTTTCGAAACTGGCGCGGAATGCAGGAAAGCGGCGGGCGAAGAATTATGCGCTCCCTTCTGATCGACCTGGAAAGTATCCGGTTCCTTACAGTAAAAGAAGTTGAGAAACTTAAAGAGTCTCACTTATTGAAGGAGTATATCGAAAAAAAACTTGATGAAGTCCATGACTACAACAAGAAGCACATGCAGGTCTCCCGTGTGGTGACCAATGCGCGCTGGATGACCAACATCGGTACGTTTCGTGTCTATGCCTTTAATTATCTGAAACAACACCCGCTGACCAACAAGGAGCTTCTCACCCTCGTCCGGCAACTTCAGCCTACACAACACGGACTGCCACTGGAATTATATACTTTTACCAATTCAACCCAGTGGGCCGTCTATGAGCAAATTCAGGCCGATATTTTTGATCATATGCTCGCCATCTTGCCCGAATTCGGACTTCGCCATTATCAACAACCTTCGGGTTGGGATTTTGGTAAATTCCATAACGAAAAGTGACTTACATCCTTCGTCCTTTTTTTGTCCAATGATCTCTATCGATTCATGCGATGGAGTTATAGGGTTTATTGTATCACACGACACGTGAACGTTTGTTGAAAGCGAGTTGTTATCTACTTGAAACAATGAGCAAGTACTCATATATGTACGCGTATACCTCTTCGCTATATGCTTTTCAGAAGTGAGCCTTGCAGATGTATATACCAAATAACGACTCACATGAAATTTAAAGACAAGGGCCTCCATCATATTACCGTAATTGCTGGCCCGGCTCAAACCAATTACGATTTCTATACCCGGATTCTTGGACTAAGGATGGTATTGCAGTCTGTGAATCAGGATGACACTGGTACATGGCATTTATTCTATGCCAACGGATCCGGCGAGCCCGGCTCCAGCCTGACGTTCTTCCCATTTCGCCATGCTTCAAGAACTGGAACCGGCACAGGTGAAGCAACAACGGTTTCCTTTGCGGTTCCGACCGCATCAAAGACGTTTTGGATTGATCGTTTCCGGGAATTTGACGTACCCGTGAAAGAAGCCTTCAAACGTTTTGGCCTGGAAGTGCTGCCCTTCAGTGACCCGGATGGCCTTCAGCTTGAACTTGTATTTGACGATGCAGCAAAAGAGCTCCCCGGATGGGATAATGGCCCGGTTCCATCGGAGCATACCCTCCGTGGTTTTTGGTCTACCACCTTGCGTCTGACCGAAACGGAAACAACGGCTAAAATTCTTCAGGAAGTGATGGATTTCGAACCTGCGGTCACGGAAGAAAACATGCATCTGTTTCGAACCGGCAGTGCGATAGGAAATGCTGTTCTTTTAGAAAAAGCAGAAGATTCCAACATGGTACACCCCGGCCGTGGAACCATCCATCATGTTGCTTTTCGTGCCAGAGACCGAAAAGACCTTGAACTCATGCGCCAAAAGGTGATAGATCTGAATTTGAATATCCAGCCAACTCCGGTAATTGACCGGCATGTTTTTGAGTCCGTCTATTTCCGGACACCCGCCGGAGTTCTCTTTGAAATCGCCACTGATCCTCCGGGATATGCCTCTGTGGTAGAAAAAGAAGAAGATATGGGCAAAGAACTGTTCCTGCCCCCCTGGCTTGAACCAAAGAGATCTGAAATAGCCGCTAAACTGGATCCTCTTGAAGCTTAATGGTACTCTGCGCTGTTGCTCTCCTTTTAAAGGGGCAGCAGCCTTCTTTTTACAGAGATATCTTTCAGGCGTTTATTACCCTTTCTTCCCATACAGCGATCATACAGCCCTTCATACGTGGCAGTGTTGCAAAGTCTTTCCCTTATGCAGTATGGGTATATATGGTAGTCAATTTTCATTACAGATCCATCCCATCCAGCTGTGGAGGATCGCAGAAAAATCATTTTTAGTAATTCAATTTTGGAAGTCTGCGTTTATAGACCGGTTGATCCATTGGCAACACGTCCCAGAAGCACCACAACGTATTCTTCGTTGTTCACTGTTAACCCAACCTTTAAGCACCTGAATAACCGGTGTATCAAGCAAGTCCTGCTAGAAAATTGTCCTTATTTAATCAGCGTCATGTGACGTGAAAAAGAAGTTTCTCCAACTTGTAATACATAAAAATACGCCCCGGATGACAATGTGCTTCCATCAAACTCCACCGTGTACCGCCCGGGTGAACGGTGACTATTGACAAGAGTGTCCACTTTTTGGCCGGATATTGTAAATACCCGCAAGTAGACATGGCCGGCCTGATGTATTTCGTAGCCAATCCGGGTTACCGGATTAAATGGATTGGGATAGTTCTGCCAAAGCCAACTCTCTTCAGGAAGACGCACCCCCTCTTTAGTTCCCGATAATACTCCTGCAGGCTCACATGTTCCCCAGCGATAACTAAACTCGTTTACTTCTTCATCGGTAATCCGGAAAACCCGATCAGAAAGTGACTCATCGGCACACGCTTCCGGAATTTTTTCACGAACCTCCGGATCATTACCCTTCAGGAAGTAAAACGTACCGGATTTGCCGGGAGGCAGATACGAAAACCAACTGAAAATACCCTCGCCCTCGTCTGCCATGGGAATGGGATCCTTTTGAGCAACGGGGTCTGTGAATGAACCACGGATAAAGACCTCTTTTTCGGAAACATCCACTCCGGACATATCCACCTTGAACTTAACTTTTGGCCATTCCGGATCTTTATAAAACGAACGGTAAGGCCATGTCCCTCCTCCGTTTTCCATGAAATCATGGCTTATTGGATCAAAAAAGGATACGTGTGTATGAGAAGAACCAACACCCCACGGCGTTGTACATGGGGTATCTACCCAGGCCGGTTCCCAGAAGATTACCCCTTTTCCACCACCACGCATAACGGCACGCGTAAAATCAACCATATATTCCCGCTGTTTTTCGGGTATAACAGGTGCATACTGCGGGTCCGGGGTATTTATAATCCCACCATAGTCCTCTGACCAAAGATAGCCGGTTTCAACCACCATAACTTCATATTCCGGGAACGTATTCACTAAATGACCTGTCACTGACTCCAGCTCCTGAATGCTGCCGCCATGCCACGCGTAGTAATACGAAAACCCG
Source organism: Balneolaceae bacterium ANBcel3 (assembly GCA_030012235.1). Classification (GTDB taxonomy): domain Bacteria; phylum Bacteroidota; class Rhodothermia; order Balneolales; family Natronogracilivirgulaceae; genus JASCXY01. The sequence goes on from JASCXY010000034.1 coordinate 20,409, forward strand.
ATCACATCAAAATCTGTTACACCGACATCGATCATACGATCATACCACCACCCCACTCCTTCTAAATTGGACCAGTGTAAAACAATGGCAGGATTTATCCCTGCATGCGTTCCTATATCACGAACAGCACGAATGGCCGCATTGAACAAGAGAGCATTTCGTTCAAAATCGTTATCCTCCGCGACCTGTTCTGCGGGTTCAAACAACTCTGGATCTGCACTATACTGTTCAGGCAGATGAAGCAAGATCCCCGGATTGGTTTCATTTCCAATTTTTACAAACTCAGGTGTTAGACCGGCTTCTTCGAGATGTGATAAGACCCTATATGTGTAGTTGTATACAGAATCAGCCAATGCTTCATCGTTATATGCAACATCACGCCAGGCTTTAGGGATGATTTGCCTCCCGGGATCTGCCCAGATATCAGAATAATGGATATCCAGCATGAGTTCCATCCCATGCTCTCTTGCACGCTTAAACGTTTGTTTTACATCCTCCAGATCACTGTAGAATGGCTTAACCCCTTCGGGTTGAGACAACGGCTGCTGCCACCAGGACGGATCCATCCACAGCCGGGCCCTAATCAGGTTACTTCCGTGCTCTGAAAACAATTCAAACGGATCACGGTCAATGCCCCCATGTGAAAAACGGGCACCACAATCTTCCATTTGATTAACATAGGACAGGTCGTGGCCAAAATAGAAGGAGTCACGGGAGCTTTGGCCGTGCAAGGCACCGGTAAACAGGATTATAAATAAAAGACTTAACGTCCCTTTCACAAGCGTTCCCGTATTATGATCACAAAACAGGATAATTGCACTTCACCGGTGCGACACCTTCATCCTGTTCGGTTTGAAATCTATGCTTGTTTACGTACTTCCCACAAACAAAGAAATACTTCTTTATAAGAAAAGCGTACCTGAATCCTGGCATGAATTCAGATACGCTTTCAAAAATAAAATAAAGAATTGTCAGATGGCTCTAAAGTACCACTCTATTAAAGAGTTTCTGCATTTATGCGATAAAGCACGACTCCGTATCCAGGCACCTCAAGAACGCTGGTATTGGAAACGGTATCCTCTTTAATATCTAAAACCTGTGGTTCACCAGGTACGTTGTGTGCCATAGGATCCGGGTGAGAAATAATCCAGCGCCTGGCATTATTCTGCAACGCTGCTCCGTCCACTTCCAATGTGATGGTACCCTTCTCAGGAGTAGGATTTACAATGGCAACCGTAAGAGCATCCATTTCCGGAGTCCATGCCACAGAAACATCATAGCTGCCATACGAGCTTTCCGCATGTACCGGAATGGTTCCAAACTGCTGGCGATACAACAGAAGCGGAAGTGCTGTGGCATCAAAAATGGCTTCTGTTCCTGTAGTCTTTATCGCACCAATAACATTCACCGTCTGGGCATAATTCGCCATAAAGTAGAGGTCACTGTGCCTGAAGAATTCATGAAACCCGCGGGCGATACCCAAAGCGTCTTTCAAATGGTACTGGACGCCCAGTTCGCCGTAAATATATTGGCCATACCAATAGTTCCATTCATCCATTGCGATTCGAATGTCTTTCTCTGCCAGGCCGGGAATAATTTCACGGTATCTGCGATGGCTTTCGGCCCGGCTTCTGATTTGATCAACCAACTGTCTGGTATGGTCTTCTACATTTACAAGTTCACGGGTATAAATGTGCTCACTGATGAGATCCATATACTCCGCAGAGTAGCGCATCATAGCCTCGCTCCAGGCACCAAACTCTCCGGAAGCATCACCAACAGCTACAAGCTTGATATCAGGGTCAACATCCCACATAGCCTGAGCCACTTCATTATGCTTGTGAACATACTCTTCCACCGGCATATTTCCAAGTTGCCAGTCGCCATACATTTCGTTACCAACAGCCCACCATATCACATTATATGGTTCCGGATGGCCGTTTTCTGCACGTAATCGGCCCAGGGGCGTATCCGCTGGTGAATTAACATAAGCAACCTGCTCCGCGGCTTCCTGTGCCGTTCCAAGACCGGTATTAACGGCAATGAAGGCCTCTGAATCCAAAATTTCCATCAAATCCATAAACTCATGAATACCAACATCGTTAGGTTCAATACCTGACCAGGCCGGATTGCTTCTTGGCGGCCGGGCATCCCGCTCTCCAATGCCATCACGCCAGTCGTAGCCACTCACAAAATTACCTCCAGGCCATCGATAAATGGGGGAGTCCAGTTGTTTTACCAAATCAACCACATCAGCTCTCCATCCCCGGATATTATTCTCCGGCATCATGGAAACTGTACCAATCCTGAATTCACCAACTCCGTTACTTACAATTTCAATCTGAACATTTTTGCTCGAGACGTCGGGTTCAAATCGTAACGGATAGGATTGATATTCGGACGTAAGCGTTGGTATGGTCTCTGTAAGGATGGTTTCATCATCCAGAACCAGGCGTACCTCTACACCTCCCTGCTCCAGGTTACCGGCAAGAACGATGTATCCATCATAGCCCATTCCACCTTTGACCTCCAGATCATATTGACGTATCCCGTAAGTTCCCTCTCCGGAAAGA
>JASCXY010000340.1 GCA_030012235.1 Balneolaceae bacterium ANBcel3
ACTCGCCTGTTGCCGGAAGCCGATACAGGTGATCATCTTCATCCGAATGAAACCGGGTATCGGATGATCGGTGAAGCTATCCCGCTGGACTTGTTTTTCGAGTAATACCCGGCTATTTAGATGTAAAAAAGGGTGCGACGGAGATAATGTCGACGCAGATCGGTTGTTTTATAGGTTTGATTTACGACTCAGCAACAATGCTGTGAACAAAAAAGATGATGACCACTGAGTATCACATTCCCAGGGAATCGTTTGTCGCTGCCTATCGCAGGAGTTGTGAAAAGGATCCTGATTTTATTAGGAAAAAAGTGGAATTAGCGCTGAAAAGCTTGCGTTCCTGCACCGTTTGCCCACATAACTGTCGTATTGACCGACTGAAAGATGAACGTTGTACCTGTCAAACCGGTCGGTGTGCCAAGGTCAGTTCGGCCTTTCCGCATCGCGGTGAAGAACGGGGAATAAGTGGCTGGAATGGTTCCGGAACCATCTTTTTCTCCTGTTGCAACCTGAAGTGTGTCTTTTGCCAGAACTATGAACTGTCCAGAGGCAGAGAGGGGAACCTTGTGGATGCGCAACAGCTGGCAGAATCTATGCTGGAACTTCAGGACTCAGGGTGTCATAACATAAATTTCGTTACTCCATCGCATGTAGTTCCACAAATCATCGAAGCGCTATCCATTGCTGTAGATCAGGGACTTTTTATTCCTCTTGTGTACAACTCAAGCGCCTACGACTCAATAGAGTCTCTTAAGCTTCTGGATGGACTGGTGGATATTTATATGCCGGATGTGAAATTCATGGACGCTGAGAAATCCCGGACGTTTATGGCGGCAGAAGACTATCCCTTAAGAGCACGAGCGGCCCTTCGTGAAATGCATCGTCAGGCAGGCCCGCTATGTTTCGATGGAGAGGGCCTTGCTGTGCGTGGAGTTTTGGTCCGGCATTTGGTGATGCCGGACAATCTGGAAGATTCAAAGGAAATCTTTCGGTTTCTTGCAGAGGAGGTATCCCCGGATACCTGGCTGAATGTGATGGCACAATACCGGCCGGCAGGAAAAGTTCAGAAGCATCCCGATCGATTTTATAGTATTGCCCGAAGTCTGCGAAGCGAAGAATACCAGAAAGCCTTGGAACTTGCCCGGAATGCAGGACTGCACCGGCTTGAAAACTCTTCCTGAAAGTAGTATAGTATCATCTGAAGCAGGAGTAGGAGTCCCGCATCCATGGAAATAAATTTTTTAGGCCTATTTTGAGGCCTATGTTTATACATAAAACGTATATTCAGATGGAGGTAGGGTATTCCCGATTTTTTTGGGAATGATGAGGTAAATACATATCATAATTGTGTATATAAGACACTTATGTGGTATAAAATAATTATGGGTAGATAATAAAACGAACATAGATTAAAGCATATGAAAAAAAATATTATCTCGGCTATGGCTGTTGCATTACTGATGACAGTCAGCGCCTGCGACGATGAAACAATGAACAGAGGAACGTTGAATATAGATGCCACTCAAAAAGGTGAGCCCATATCGGAGTATATTTACGGGCAATTTATTGAACACCTTGGACGATGTATATATGGTGGTTTATGGGCTGAAATGATCGATGAACGTAAGTTCTTTTATCCGATTATCGATGAATTTGATCCCTGGCAGATGCAGGAAGATGAGTTTTGGGGAACCGGGCCCTTTCCGGTACTGGCTGCTTCGCCCTGGGAGGTCATAGGTCCAGAGAATACCGTAAGGATGGATACCGAGTACGCGTATGTTGGAGACCACTCACCTGTTGTAC
>JASCXY010000341.1 GCA_030012235.1 Balneolaceae bacterium ANBcel3
ATGTTGCCCCTGCTATCTCATTCTCCCCGGGCTTTTCTAATTGTAAAAGGATTTAATCTAATAGTCGGGATTCTGGCCGGCTTGCTGATATTGACGGTTTATACGTTTTTGTTGTAAACGGTGTATCTTTCACAACGGGCGGCCTAAAACATTCAGGGCTTTGCATTCATACAAGAAATATCGTACATACCCATCAGTGAATGACAAAACTCTCTTTTCGGGAGGTACAATGCACTCGTTTGTTTTTCCTTTATGAGGGTTTGTATGACTTTTTGAACAATAAAAAGGAGATATAATGAAGAGGCTCTCAACAGAAGTGTCGAGAATCAAGGGAAGCCATGAGCGATGCATTGCCTGCGGCTCATTAAATGAGCATGGACTGCATTTGTCCTTTCAAAAAGAAGATGATGGAAGTATTTCAGCCGTATTTGACGGAGATAAAAGGTACGAAGGGTATCCCGGTCGCTTGCACGGAGGGATTATTTCAATGGTTCTGGATAGTGCTATGACCAATTGCTTGTTTCATCATGGGCATGTAGCTGTAACTGCAGAATTGAATGTGCGCTTTCTGAAGCCGGTTCTTACTCAGAAAGAAATGAAGATAACAGCGAGAATTAATAAATGCGCCCATGCCCTGTTCTGGGTTGAAGCAAAAATTGTGCAGGAGGGAGTAGTAAAAGCTACTGCTAAGGCCCGTTTTTTTGAACAGATGAAAAAGATACGTTAGGGAGGAGCCTCATATGAGTCGCCGGGTGCACATAGTAATATTGGCCGATAATTCAACAGATCCTTCGGTTGAAAATAAAGGGTGGATCAGCGAGCATGGACTGTCGTTTTGGGTTGAGTATGGGGATAAAAACATTTTGTTCGATACGGGACAAACGGATAGTGTAGTTCATAATGCCGCCAGAGCCGGAATTGATCTTTCAAAAACGGACGCTATTGTGTTGAGCCACGGGCACTATGACCATACCGGAGGCCTGCCCTATGTACTGAAGGAGGCTCAAAAAGCCAAAGTTTTTGTCCACCCTTCCGCAATGGGAGAGAAGTATAGCCTGAAAAACGATCAGCCGCGTTTTATCGGGATGGGGGAAGAGGTGAGGCAACGGCTCGGTCAGCAGGAGATACACTGGACAGAAACACCGTTTCAGTTTGTGCCGGGGATTACCGTAACCGGTGAAATCCCGCGTTCTCATTCTTTTGAAGATACAGGTGGTGCCTTTTACACGGATCCTGCGTGCAAAACGGAAGATTTTTTACCAGATGACCAGGCGTTGTTTATAGAAGCAGAAAACAGGAGAATCATACTTATGGGATGTGCCCATGCCGGTTTGGTCAACACACTGGACTATATTGAACATCTGGCCGGCAGAAAAAAGTCTTGTCTGCTTCTCGGAGGCCTTCATCTGCTTCATGCAGACGAGACGCGGCTTCGTACAACCATTGACGCGATGAAAAGTCATAATATTCATATGGTTGTACCACTTCACTGTACAGGAGTCCAAGCTACCGAAGCACTAAAGGAGGCCTTTGGGAAATGTTGCCTGACAGGCGGTGTGGGATTCAGCTTTACCTTGTCTATGTAGAGGAATCCACCTTTTTTGTATCACTCTTCGGTCATTGTACGGAGCATTTTCCGGTAGGCAGAGAAAACATTCGCGCGGGAAACAAATCCAAGATACTTTTTACCGTCAACGACAGGGAGGTTATAATAGTTTGAATTTTGGAATTTTTGTGCAACCTGTTGCATGGGCTGGTCAACGGATATGACATCTTCCGGCAGGTGCAT
>JASCXY010000342.1 GCA_030012235.1 Balneolaceae bacterium ANBcel3
GATTCCTTGCTGTTTCATATGTCACGATCCGGGTTTATTGGCTAATTCTTATGGTTTCCTTTTGAATTTCTAATAAGAACCGGATACTTTTTTTCCCTCCGGGTAATCCGCCGGATTCAGGAGGATTCGCATTTTGGAGTTGGTGTTAGATTGTTATTTATTTATATAGATTAATATATATGTTAATTTTATAATTTCAAAATCAAGGCTTATCGTTCTCATTTGCGACTTTCAGAATCAGCAGGTTGAAATGGTTTTCAGGTTGGATGGGATAAACGGCCACTCATTGTCCACGTTCCCATTGCCGTAACCGGTAATCCACAACGAGAGAATCCTCCGATAACCGGATCACCAGGTCTTCTCCGCGCTTAGGGTGAATAGATGGACCGTACTCGACAAAAATTTCGTAACTAAGTACCAGCAATGAATCTTCCAGGCGTGATCGGCCGGGATCCACAGGACCTAAAAGCCCGGTTACATCTTCATAAGACATATCCTGATTCAAATGTTGGTGCATCAGGTCCTGCACCATCGCTTTTCGGTAGGTGTAGGATATATCAGGGCGATGATTCCATTTTTTCGGATCAAACTCCATTTCATTACTTCCACACCCATAAACCAAGAAACACAACATCAGAAGAACCAACCACCCTTTAACACACATGCGCATCCTCCCTCATTTTTAACGTATTGCCCACCATTATATAATAAGCTATAATCACAAATTAAACCCTGCCCCAACCGTCATTGCGGGCTTGACCCGCAATCTCCCTGAACCGAGCAACCCACTCCGAATCAAGCACCCCTCCGAAACACCATCGTAGAACACACCATCTCTGTTTTCAAATTCTGGTATTCTACCTTCTGTGTATCCAGATAATCCTGAATTATTGCCGCTTTATCGGGATACCGACTAATCAACTCACGCCCCCTTCGTTCAAGATGCCCCAATTCAACATCATACTGCTCTGCAGTTTCTGCTCCCGCGACACGCTCATCAATTAAGGTCATTCCGGCATCGGACACCTGCTTGTCCAACTGATTCTTACTCAAAATAAAACCCTCTGAAGCATTCGTTTCATCCTCGGTATAAGCATCATCCACGATAACCAGTCCATTTTCACTCAGATGCGGCTTTAACTTCATAAATGTCTGATGATAGTTCCCCAGCACCGGGCCTGTGGCTCCAAGTATGATCACATCAAACACCCCTGGATAATGACGCTCATCACGCATATCCCCTATGGTGAAAGCACACCGATCCCGGACACCATGCTCTTCGGCCTTTTCTTCTGCATAAGATATGAATTCAGAAATGGCATCCAGCCCAAAACACAGTGCACCCAGGTTTTTCGAAACGATTACCGATACGGCGCCTTTACCGCAGCCAAGATCCAGAACTTTCGGTGGCTGCTCTCCCTCCCAGTGTTTCCGGATGAACTCCGTGATTATTTCCGGATCTGATCCAATTTCCCAAAAATCCTGAAGGAGATACGGCAGAAAGGGCAATATAGCCTGATCCTTTCCATCCATTGCTGAAACAACACTTTCTTCCAGTGACTTCATGGCCGTTCATTTTATAGTTTGAATATCGTTTTATGCTCAGAAATAATGCCAGCGATTTGGTACATCCAGAGCCCTGACTTTTCGAGCCATATCATCTGTATTTGGCAAATAGAAGTAGACTTGATCCGTCATTCCCATTTGGACTTTCATCCTTCGAAGTATGTTTCTTGAACGTTATCTGATCCTTCCGGCTACGGA
>JASCXY010000343.1 GCA_030012235.1 Balneolaceae bacterium ANBcel3
ACTGCCGAACTTATCAAAAATCAACAATGGAGCGGGCTCCTGAAGACAATATGGAAGCTTATCTGCAACATCAAATAATATCTCCTGAACGCGATTTAGGTCTTCTTTATACGCCACCGAAATATTGCAATCGACCCTTCTGACCGGAAAACGGGTAATATTAATAAACTCCGATTTGATCATCGTTTCATTTGGAACTCTCAAATACCGGTTGTCAAATAAACGGAGTTTTACAGACAGGGTATCAATAGAAAGGACAATCCCAACATTACCTCCTACACTCACAACATCTCCGACCTTTACCGATTGTTCTGCAATGAGAAAAAAACCACTGATTACGTTTGAAACGCTCGTCTGTGAAGCAAAACCGATAGCAATTCCAAGGATACCGGCCGCTCCCAGTAGTGGGGCGAGGCTGAAACCAAGTTCATTCAATGCCATGATCAGCAAAATGGATAGACCGGTATAAAAAATGACTTTTCCGGCCAGCATACCATAATGCGCATTGTAATTTTTTGTGACATACTTTAAAGCATATCGCTTTAGAAACAGCAACAATGGAAACCCAAGAAGCAGAGTTATAAATAATCGGACGATTTGCAGCAACCGCTCTTCGGTTAGGAACGTATTTGTAAGTGAACTAAAGTCCATAATCCTGATACATTAAATGGAGAATTAAAAACTGCCCAGGTTAAAATCGCGAAGAAGTTTAAAAGACCTGACCGTAAGGCTTTTTTTTGCCGGATTCCTTGGATTAGACAACAATTCCGCCCCTTTGGCCTCATCGGGAAGTACAGCCTTAATCTCTACTTCACTTTGACTGTCTTTTCCCAGGTAGGTAATATTGGTTTCATCGGCCCAAAGCGTATCGTTCACATGAAAAATGGAGAGCTTTTCAACCCGAAGGTTGATTTTTGCAAATTGCAGCTCGTCTTCACTTTTGTTGTGAATATGTATCGGACACACAATAAGATGAGGAAGCAATAAGTCTGCACTCAATGAGCGCCTTGCTGTTGATGATAATGCAAAAGATAGTTCTCCCTCTGTGGGGCTGCCAAACCAGGTTAATGACAATTCGGTCGTCGGAATTTCTGCAATCAGCAGACTTTGATCAAAAACAGGTGTGATACGAATAACCGCCGGGATCCGACAAAAAACATGCGACACGGTTTTAACCGCTATCCGGTAAGAATATTCGGTATCAATAACGACGGGTTTATCAGGAAATACCGGGCGAATGTGCACTTCATCACAATCTTCTGGCAGCGCTACCCTGTTCCATTCCGGTTTCTCCGGAAGAGATTCCGGTTGTTTTTTAACTTCGTCACTATATACCGAAGTCGTCCATACTTCATTTAAAACCTTTTTCAAAAAGAGGGTAACAGGTCCAATTTTTCGACGTACAATAGCGTCTTCAGACAGCTTCAGGTTATCCCAGGATAATTCACTCATAGCAAATCGAATTTAACGGCACATTAGGCCGGCAGAGGTATTTAGTAATACAGCACTGACTCATCAGAAACCCGGTCTGGTTTGAAACAAGTGGGCTATTTTGATCACCAGCGGTTATAAGTATATTACTTATAGTTATGGTTGCTATCAACACGGATATATAATAATTAGGAGGAAAAAGAAATGTTAAACCCAAAAATACTGGTTCCCATTGATTTTTCTGAATTATGCGAGCAGGCATTGGTTGCGGCGGCGGCCTTTTCCAGGACTTTTAACGGACATGTTACTCCCTTTCATGCC
>JASCXY010000344.1 GCA_030012235.1 Balneolaceae bacterium ANBcel3
GCTGCCAAACTTATCAAAAATCAACAATGGAGCGGGTTCCTGAAGACAATAGGGGAGCTTATCGGCAACATCAAACAATACCTCCCGAACACGATTGAGGTCTTCTTTGTACGCCACCGAAATATTGCAATCGACTCTTCTGACGGGAAACCGGGCAATGTTAATAAATTCCGATTTGATCATCGTTTCATTAGGAACTCTCAGATACCGGTTATCAAAAAGCCTGAGTTTCACGGACAAGGTATCAATGGAAAGGACAATACCTACGTTCCCCCCTACGCTGACAATATCTCCAACCTTTACCGATTGTTCTGCAATGAGAAAAAAACCACTGATTACGTTTGAAACGCTCGTCTGTGAAGCAAAACCGATAGCAATTCCAAGGATACCGGCTGCTCCCAGTAGTGGAGCGAGGCTGAAACCGAGCTCATTTAATGCCATGACCAGCAAAATGGAAAGGCCGGTATAAAAAATAACTTTTCCGACCAGCATTCCATAATGCGCATTGTAATTCTTTGTGACATACTTTAAAGCATATCGCTTTAGAAACAGCAACAATGGAAACCCAAGAAGCAGAGTTATGAATAATCGGACGATTTGCAGCAACCGCTCTTCGGTTAGGAACGCATTTGTAAGTGAACTAAAGTCCATAATCCTGATACATTAGATGGAGAATTAAAAACTGCCCAGGTTAAAATCGCGAAGAAGTTTAAAAGATCTGACCGCCAGGCTTTTTTTTGCCGGATTCCTCGGATTGGATAACAATTCAGCCCCTTTGGCCTCATCGGGAAGTACAGCCTTAATCTCTACTTCGCTTTGACTGTCTTTTCCCAGGTAGGTAATATTGGTTTCATCCGCCCAGAGCGTATCATCCACATGAAAAATGGAGAGTTTTTCAACCCGAAGATTGATTTTTGCAAATTGCAGCTCGTCTTCACTTTTGTTGTGAATGTGTATCGGACACACAATTAGGTGAGGAAGCAATAAGTCTGCACTCAATGAGCGCCTTGCTGTTGATGATAGTGCAAAAGATAGTTCTCCCTCTGTGGGGCTGCCAAACCAGGTTAATGACAATTCGGTCGTCGGGATTTCTGCAATCAGCAGACTTTGATCAAAAACAGGTGTGATACGAATAACCGCCGGTATCCTGCAAAACACATGAGACACGGTCTTAACTGCTATCCGGTAAGGATATTCGGTATCAATAACGACGGGCTTATCAGGAAATACCGGGCGGATGTGTACCTCATCACAATCTTCTGGCAGTGCAACCCTGTTCCATTCCGGTTTCTCCGGAAGAGATTCCGGTTGTTTTTTTACATGGTCACTATATACCGAAGTCGTCCATACTTCATTTAAAACCTTTTTCAAAAAGAGGGTAACAGGTCCAATTTTTCGACGTACAATAGCGTCTTCAGACAGCTTCAGGTTATCCCAGGATGATTCATTCATAACATATCGAATTTAACGGCACATTAAGCCGGCAGAGGTATTTAGTAATACAGCACTGACTCACCAGAAACCCGACCTGGTTTGAAACAAGTGGGCTATTTTGATCACCAGTGGTTATAAGTATATTACTTATAGTTATCGTTGCTATCAACACAGATATAGAATAAGGAGGAAAAGGACATGTTAAACCCCAAAATACTGGTTCCCATTGATTTTTCTGAATTGTGCGAGCAGGCATTGGTTGCGGCAGCGGCTTTTTCCAGGACTTTTAAAGGACATGTTACTCCCTTTCATGCT
>JASCXY010000345.1 GCA_030012235.1 Balneolaceae bacterium ANBcel3
ACCAACGATTGAGAAACGGTGAAAGCTTCGTCGTCTTGCAAGTTGACAGTACCTTCTACTGCAAGATTCGGAACAACCAGGCCTTCGCCTACGGTCACATCATCATTATCCCAAATAAGGAAGCCGTCGTTGGCCACATACGATCCACCTTCACGTACATATTCAGCTGTGATACGCAATGTATTGTCATCTGCGCCTTCGGTCACGCCAAGCGTAATGACGCCGGATGTATGGGTAAATGTACCACCTACGGTCACATTCTGCTCTACATCGCTGTCCACGCCACCCTGAATCAAGTTCAGGTAGCCGTCTACAACGAGATCGTCAAACGTTGGTGCCGCATCCAGCGTAAGGTTCACGCCTTCAAAGACGAACGTTCCGTCAATCGAACCACTCTCATAAAGGTAATTAACGCCGGTAAGTACCAGCTCAAGACCGGAAAGATCAATATCTTCATCCTGGCGCAGGCTGTTGGTAACCGTAACCTTGTCGGCATCATCGATATCAGAAATGAATACATCATTAATGACATACAGATTAACAATGGTCAGATCGTTCTCAGTTTCCAAATCATCATTCAGCACGAGATAACCCGTAGTCGCCTGGATTTCACCAGAGCCGGTATGGGTGAATTTGTCATTGTTTTGATAGTTATAGGCACCCAAAACCAGATTTCCATCGTCTTGATCGGTTGTACCATCTACAATCATATTGCTGGCAAGAATAAGGTCGCCATCAAAGATAGTAACGCTGCCATCAACCACGCGGTCATCATCGCCAAGATCCAGGGTAAGCGAACCGGAATGCACTTCAATATCGCCTCCTATGATACTCGGCAACCAACCCATAGCGTCATCATCACTCATGGTTACTACCGCATCACCGTATACAATGACGTCTCCTATTTCCTTAAGTCCATTGGATGTGACAGAAGCATCTTCTTCCACCTCAAGAATAAAAAGAGTAGATTCACCATCCTCTGTGCCATTAACTTCAACACCGGTTGCATCAACAACCAGCCGGCCATCCAGTCCACCACCAATGGTGTGCACCAGATTGTTGGTCACAACAACGAACTCGCTGTCGGCTTCGATAATTTCAAACACCGCATCGTCCCCAATGGTGAGAACACCTGCGATGGTTACTTCGCTGGCTGCAACGGTGTATTCTACAACATCAGACTCCGTACTAATTGTAAGATGGCGAATGCCTTCTTCGGCGATTTCCTGGTCAGCTACATAGTCATCACCATCAAGATCACCATGAACAAGAAGATCGTACATCGCGTCGCCGGCAACAGCAAATGATCCCGCTCCGGTAACTCCATTACCTTCGGCATCTACAGTCACGTCTGAAACCGCAATAAACGTATCGGTAATGGTCAGGTCGTTGCCATCAAGATCAAGCTCTCCATCCACTGCCACGATTAAAATACCGGAAAACAGAATTTCATCGGCGAGCGTAGCTGAACCTTCACGAATGTCCAGATTTCCAAAAACACCGTCGCCATCGAGGGTGACAATTGCACCATCCTGAATAATCAGGAAACCGCGTACATCTTCCGGCGAGGTGTAACCACCTTCGTTGGTAAACGTTCCATCATCCTGCATACGAATATGCACGGCGTGGTCGCCACTGCCTTCAAGTCCGAGGATAACCTCCGCATCAACGCCGATATTAAAATCGCCATCAAGGCGCAATGTGGTGCGGGTCGTTAATACGGTGTTCACGCCCGTTACAACCAGGTC
>JASCXY010000346.1 GCA_030012235.1 Balneolaceae bacterium ANBcel3
TCATTTCTCTGTAAAAAAAACACCCGCGCACCGGCTTTTTCGCCATGCGGAAGTTTGACGATGAGCGGCACGTGTAATCCGGTATTACCTACCGCCCTTTTCTCATGCAGCCATGGTCCGCCATGATCGCTCCATAAAAAGATCCCCGTTTCGTCATAAATCCCATCCTCCTTAAGCTGATCGATAACCTCACCAACCTGCTGATCCCGTTCCATGATATTGGAAAAGCTTCTGGACTGGGCTTCCCTTATCACCGGAATGCCGGGAAAAAACCTCCCGTTGACCGATACCACAGAATTGGTGCTGCCAATTAGTCATCAATCAGATAAAAAGTATTCCCGTACTCTTCGCGCAGATACTCAAGATGTGACTCATCCGCATTGACCCTTGTAATTATGGAAGGGGGAAGCGGTCCAAGTGACTGGTATGCGCTGTCCATTTTTTCCAGCATCCGTTCTACCTGCTCCGGATGGTCTTCTGCAAGATTTATTCTTTCGGAGGGATCCGTATCAAGATCAATTAAAAGCAACGGATGTGGCGCCACATGGTGGCGATACCAGGCTCCGGGAAACCCCTCATATTCCAGTTTGATTTTCCAGTTTTTGTAGCGGTAGCCCTGGAGTTCTCCGTACTCCATAAACAAAAAATCATTGCCTTTCCTTTCACCCTGATCAAACAGAACGGGTGAAATATCTTCTCCATCGAGGACGACACTGTCCGGAATTTCGGCACCCGCCAAACGGGCAAAAGTCGGAAACCAGTCCATCATATTGGCCATTCCCTTATAGACCGTATTTTCAGGGATGGTCCCCGGCCACATGGCGACGGTCGGCACCCTCATCCCCCCTTCAAAGGTGTAAAACTTACCTTCGCGCAAAAACCCGGCGGAACCACCGTGATCTCTCATCACAAGCCAGGGTCCATTGTCACTGGTAAAAACCACAAGGGTGTTTTCGTGCAGGTTTTCGGCTTCCAGCTTATCCAGGATCTCTCCAACACTCCAGTCCAGTTCCTGTACAACATCACCATACAGGCCACGCCCGGATGTTCCCAAAAAATCCTCTGAGGCATACAGGGGCACATGCGGCATGGTGTGGGAAAGCAAAAGATAGAAAGGCCGCTCCCGGTTGCGTTCAATGAAATCCAGGGCTTCTTCGGTAAACCTTCTGGTGGAGTACCTCTGATCCACTTCATGCTTTTCTACATCATTGCCTCTCATGTAAACCGCACTGGCCATATCGTTGCTGTAGGGCATGCCGAAATACTCATCGAAACCACGTTGCAGAGGCAGATAGCGGTGCATATGCCCGAGGTGCCATTTCCCGATTATGGCCGTAGCATAATCCTGTTTGGCGAGCAGCTCCGCTTTAGTCAGTTCGTCTACTGGCATGCCGGTCAGGCTTTCGGGAAAAAAAACGGCATTCACCCCCATTCGCTGGGCATAGCGGCCTGTCAGAAGGGATGCCCTCGAAGGACTGCAAACCGGAGAAGTTGCGTAGAAGTCGGTAAAAAGAATACCTTCTTCAGCCATTCTGTCGATGTTCGGAGTACGAATATCCTGAGCTCCATACACGCCGATATCCCCATAGCCGAGGTCATCGGTGAGGATAAAAACAAAATTGGGCGGTGCATCCTGATTCGAATTCTTTGAAAGGCCCTCGGCCGGAAAGGTAAGCAGAGAAACCACTCCTGTGGTTATCAGCATCTGTTTGTTCATGGCAGGCAGTTTTTTTAA
>JASCXY010000347.1 GCA_030012235.1 Balneolaceae bacterium ANBcel3
AGCAACCAGGCCGGCACCAGCCAGATAGACCACGGATGCAATCACCAATACAGGCATTTCCCTGGCATCGATCAATCCGAATTGAGTAACCAGAAACCGGATACCTATAAATCCGGCCCAGATTACAAGCCCAAGAACAGCCAAAATGGCTATAAAGGCTGCAATATTTCCAACTAGTCTCATGACTTCAATATTTTTGTCGTGTTAACAAAGCGTTCATAACGTGTAAGAGGGTTTCAAATTTATTCTAAAATATAGCTTTTTCCATTTTATTTTAAACCCTTGAATACCCGTAAACCAACTCTAAAAAAGGTACCCATATTCCACCATTGAATGAATTCCCGATGCGAAATTATCCGCATCACAGCCCGGTGCTTTCTGCCATTGAAAAGTATTCTGCTTTCGGAGGGATACCACCGACGGATGCATCCTACTCGATTTTTCATATGAACAGCAGAAAAGAAACATTGACCTCCGGTATGCTCTATGGATGAGGCTTAACATTCGGGTTTCGTTTAATGATTTCTGTGAGCCGGTCCCCTATCCCCGTGACATTTCGAAGATTAGACTTATCTGAAAATGGATTTTCATTTCCATTGTCTTTTTGAGTTATTCTGTAATTCACAATAGCATCAGCCCTTTCCGACCCAATGCCCGGAATTCTCTGCAAGGCGGTTTTATCGGCTTCTTCTAAATCCACATCGTGGTTCAGAGAACCCGTACCAAAACCCGGAACGGTAGACGTATTATGGGTGATGGTTTTATTGGTTTCGTTGACCGAGTCGTCTTTGACCCACTCATTTTTGCTGCTATCGTATTCTAATTGCCGGACAATCATCGTCAAAGAGGTCGCAATCTGCTCATGAGGATAGGTTGGTTTAGTAATGTCTAGCGTATCTGAGGGATAATTTACGGTCACATGGTACTGCAGCACTTTCCCTGTAGACAATAACTGTTCTTTCGACCCGGATTCAACTTCCTTCTCCATG
This sequence comes from Balneolaceae bacterium ANBcel3, assembly GCA_030012235.1. Lineage (GTDB taxonomy): Bacteria > Bacteroidota > Rhodothermia > Balneolales > Natronogracilivirgulaceae > JASCXY01. The sequence goes on from JASCXY010000347.1 coordinate 990, forward strand.
TCCTGATTGGTTTTCTGGGTTATCGGGGTCATATTCCAACGCCTGTTGCCCGGCCCGTGCAATTTGTGATTGAGCAAATGGCCTTCTACAAAATAGTTGGGATACATATCTTTTAAATCTCTTCCCATATCTGATTCAATGGTTGGCTGACTGCCTGCAAGTGACCCCGGGTTCAGACTTAATGGCATTATATCCACTTCTTTTCCGATTTCAGCGGTACCACTTCCAAGAGTATCGTTGGTTTTTACATACGTTGCCGGAAGTGGCGGACCGCCAATATTTGTAAGAATCTCGGCAATCTTTTCAAAACACTCTTTAATTTTTTCCCCTTTTCCAACACCCTGAGAGTCTCTGTTTTGATCTATTTCATTCGCCAATCTCTGTAATTTTGACAATGAGTCCTCCGGAATATCATTTCCATTCCATTTTTTAGACTGAAGAATCTGTTCGAGGGTCTTTGGGTCAGAGGCTATGATCACCGGTGCTTCCGGATCCTCGCTTCTGAAATAAATCTCATGCTTTTTATTGTCCGCCAAACGAAACTCTTTCCTTAGACCAAGCCAATCACTGACGGTACTTACGGCAGACCTTCCCATTTCCATGATGGAAGATCCGGCCTGTAATGCCCGGTCGATCAGCCAGTCTATCGCATTGTTAACCCTCTCCTGAACCTGTTCGATCATCTCTGCAACCCGGGTTCCCAAATTTCGAAGATGCACTTGATTGGCCAGAAAACCAATGGCA
>JASCXY010000348.1 GCA_030012235.1 Balneolaceae bacterium ANBcel3
GGCAACCAGGCCGGCACCGGCCAGATAGACCACGGATGCAATTACCAATACGGGCATTTCCCTGGCATCGATCATTCCGAATTGTGTAACCAGAAACCGGATACCTATAAATCCGGCCCAGATTACAATCCCAAGAATAGCCAAAATGGCTATAAATGCTGCAATATTTCCAACTAATCTCATGATATTTTTTATCGTGTTAACAAAGCGTTCATAAAGAGTAACAAAGTTTCAAGATCATTCTCAAATATAGCTTTTTCCATTTTATTTTAAACCCTTGAACACCCTCAAACCAACTCTAAAAAGGCGCCCATAGTCCACCATTGAATGAATTCCCGATGCGAGATTATCAGCATCACAGCCCTGTGCTTTCTGCCATTGAAAAGTATATTGCTTTCGGAAGGATACCACCGACATATGGATCGCACTCGATTGTTCATATGAACAGCAGAAAAGAAATATTGACCTCCGGTATGCTCTATGGATGAGGCTTAACATTCGGGTTTCGTTTAATGATTTCTGTGAGCCGGGCTCCTATCCCCGTGACATTTTTAAGATTAGACTTATCTGAAAATGGATTCTCATTTCCATTGTTCTTTTGAGCTTTTCTGTAATTCACAATAGCATCAGCCCTTTCAGGCCCAATGCCCGGGATTCTCTGTAAGGCGGTTTTATCGGCTTCTTCCAAATCCACATCGTGGTTCAGAGAGCCCGTGCCAAATCCCGGAACCGTAGACGTATTATGGGTGATGGTTTTATTGGTTTCGTTGACCGAGTCGTCTTTAACCCACTCATTTTTACTGCTATCGTATTCTAATTGCCGGACAATCATCGTTAAAGAGGTCGCAATCTGTTCATGAGGATAGGTTGGTTTTGTAATGTCGAGCGTGTCCGAGGGATAATTCACGGTTACATGGTACTGCAGCACTTTCCCGGTGGATAATAACTGTTCTTTCGACCCGGATTCGACTTCCTTCTCCATGTCCTGATTGGTTTTCTGGCTTATCGGGGTCATATTCCATCGCCTGTTCCCCGGCCCGTGCAATTTGTGGTTGAGCAAATGGCCTTCTACAAAATAGTTGGGATACATATCTTTTAAATCTCTTCCCATATCTGATTCAATGGTTGGCTGACTGCCCGCCAGCGATCCCGGATTCAGACTTAATGGCATTATATCCACTTCTTTTCCAATTTCAGCGGTACCACTTCCAAGAGTATCGTTGGTTTTCACATGCGTTGCCGGAAGTGGAGGGCCTCCAATATTTGTAAGAATATCGGCAATCTTTTCAAAACACTCCTTAATTTTTTCCCCTTTTGCAACACCCTGAGAATCTCTGTTTTGATCTATTTCATTCGCCAATCGCTGTAATTCTGACAATGAATCCTCCGGAATATCTTTATCATTCCATTTTTTAGATTGAAGGATCTGTTCAAGGGTCTTTGGATCAGAGGCTATAATCACCGGTGCTTCCGGATCCTCGCTTCTGAAATAAATTTCATGCTTTTTGTTGTCCGCCAAACGAAACTCTTTCCTTAAACCAAGCCAGTCACTGACGGTACTTACGGCAGACCTTCCCATTTCCATGATGGAAGATCCGGCCTGTAATGCCCGGTCAATGAGCCAGTCTATCGCACCGTTAACCCTCTCCTGAACCTGTTCGATCATTTCTGCAATCCGGGTTCCCAGATTTCGAAGATGCACTTGATTGGCCAGAAAACCAATGGCT
>JASCXY010000349.1 GCA_030012235.1 Balneolaceae bacterium ANBcel3
GCATTATAACAAGCGTTACTCTTAGTTAAGAATCAAGTATCCGGTAAAATATCTTGTAACCAAGCATACCTCTTCCAAAGGGTGAATCCCATGTTTTATCCTTTCATAAATGGTTGCTTATCCGGCTATGTTACTTTGTCTGGATGCTGATCACATTTTCATAAAAGTGATCGCACAATCTTACAGTATGGACCGTTCAAAGCATACAGCCGGTTGTGACAATGATTCATGTGAGATCATTCCCCAACGAGGATGACATAACGCTTATGTAGATCATCAACCGGCTGTTATTTTTTAACTGGCTGAGCGATATACACGCTCGAATGAAAATGCTTGTTTACTCATGGCCACACCATAAAGCAGTTTGAGGAGTTTTCTCATGCACGCCACCTTGGCCTTGCGGCCGGGCATGGATTCCTGGCGCTTTCGATGGTAATACTCACCCAGGATCCGGTCTTTCCGCGTCAGCGCGAACGCTGCTTGTCCCAGCAGTTTGCGCAACAATACCCGCCCTTTTTTTGTGATGCGATCTTTGCCTACATATTTCCCGCTTCGGCGCATTCGAATTTTCAATCCGGCATACGCTACTAATGGTCTCCAATGCGCAAATCGCTCCAATGGCCCCGTTTCAGCCAGGATTTTTGCACGCATTAGTTCGGTAAATCCCGGCATGATGGGCGGAACCCGGTGCTCTTCAGCCAACTCCTCGACGAGCTGAATCATTTGCCGGCCAAGAACCTCACAGCGATTGGCATGATAAGTCCAAACCTTCCACAAATAACCTAACTGATCATTGATAAGCCTGTGCATATCCTTCCCCGGATCGTACAGACAGCTGCTTTGCGCCTGATCCCAGATACTGCTCAGACAGCGCTCTGGAATACCTTTGCGGTGAGCCTTGACCCGGTTTATGAACTCGGCATAACTCCCTGCCATAATCTTCCAGGGATCGAATCCGAAAAGCTCTTGAATGCACAGTCCTGTGGCCCCCCAGGTTAAATCCCGGTTTTGATGATAATCGACAAACAAATTCCTTCGCAACTCTCCCATGCGCACCCGTGCGTCGGTGGCCGAGAGCGAGCTGTCCTCCAGCCACCAGCCCAACTGGCGAAGTTGCTGCCAGTTATTGCTCAGAGGTTGGTAAAGAGACACCTTGCCCATACGGGCCATCATATACAGTACCTCGCCATCCAGAGCATCGCTTTTTCCGTCATCACCGTGATGAACCACTCCGGCTTTGTACATGCGCTCCGGGTTTACCTGCCAGACAGGGTGGCCGTTCTTAAATGCAAGATGCGTAAACTTTTGTTCATGACGTCCGCTCGGTTCCAGTACGAAAGCCAGGCCACTATAACCCAGCGCCCTGGCCTGTTGGCTGTATTGAAATAACAGGTGTGTGATCGAACGTACATTATTAGATATAGACTCGTACAGCTCAAATTCACTTCCATGTTGCGTATAGCGCCCATAAATGTCCAGTGTCCGACTGCTGACATCGATGGCCAACAGCAATTGCGATGGATCGGGCTTGCCGGTATCCTGAAATTGTGTAATCTTGATCATAAGGCATCCTCACTGTTTGAGTTGGTAGCTTGGACTAATAAGTTGACGTTCTGAAAAGGTACGTCAACTTTGAGGATGCCCTAATTATAAGATTCATGCTGTCCGGTGAAGATTTGGGAAGTATTGGCTACATTGGTTAACCCGGCAGCATAAACGCAAGGG
>JASCXY010000035.1 GCA_030012235.1 Balneolaceae bacterium ANBcel3
TCATTTCCACTCAGGCTGTTAGTGTCATCAGGATCATGATAAAACCTTTTGAACCGGCCAGATTCAACATCCAGTCGATTTAGTCCATCCTGGGTAGCTACCCAGATATACCCGTGCCGGTCTTCCTGAATATCCCAAATATTGTCGTCTGAAAGAGAACTGAGATTATAGGGTTCGTTCATGTACGTAATAAACTGATCTCTGCCTCTGTCATACACATTCAGTCCCAGGGCCGTGCCAATCCAAAGACGGCCTGCTTCATCTTCATACAAAGAAAGGATATCGTTATTGGTCAATGCATAGGGATCACCGGGATCACGCCGGTATACTTTCATTTCGTATCCATCATATCGGGTCAATCCGTTCTGCGTTCCAAACCACAAAAACCCCGATTGATCCTGAAGAATGGTACTAACCGAAGGCTGTGACAGGCCATCCATGGTTGTTATATGATGAAACCTGAGATCTGTTTCCTGAATGGGCCTCGCACAAACACCGCTTACACTTTCTAAAAATAGAAAGAGGAAGAGCACCGTGGCTGACAAGCCATTGCTGCCGATATACGGTTTATGAAAAAGCATAAACGTCAAAAAAGATCAGCAATAAACGTTCCCTGAACATCATTGCGTTGAAATTATAAAAAAACCCGACAGATACTTAATAATTACCGGAAACATAAGACCTATTAATCGTACTATAATACAAAAAAAACGTTTCTTTTATTCAAGAAAGAGGAAAGAGGATTAATTACTTCACTAAACACGATTTAGCATGAATCTTTTTCTTTAACTGAATAATAAATACAGTTTCTCTTCCCATCGTTTAATATCGGTTCAATATTGCCTTTACATATTAACGCCAGAAAGCCAGTTTCGTTATGCATAAAACTTACTCCTGCCTGTTTCCTTTTCGGAGAAATCCCTGCAACCTGAAAAGCTTCTTTAACCAGTTGTACATTCCGTTTCTTTGTGGACTTAAGTGCCATTCTTCCGCCACTTTCTGAATACCATATGAGAACGAAGAAAAAGGAAAGCTTATGCTTGCAATTTTGCGAAGGGGTATACCATGCCGCATAGCCATGGTAAATACGCTGATCATTTCACCGGCATTTCTACCGGTAATATGAGCACCCATAATTCTACCAGTCCATTTTTTCACATAGACATGGATCCATCCTTCCGGGGTATCTTCTATAACAGCTCTGCCGATCTTCTCATAAGAAACCCTGTACCGTTCATATTTTTGACTTTTTAGAGCTGATTTCGAAGGTATCCTTCCAATTGTCGCGACTTCGGGATCTGTAAATACAACTCTGGGTACATCTTCGGATGTAACCCTCATTGGTATTCTGAATAAAGCATGCACCACGGCTGCCCGTGCCATACTAATGGCCATCTGTGCCTGATGCAGTGTTCCGGTAATATCACCAATCGCATAAATATGTCGCACATTGGTTCTGAAATTTTTGTCAACGAATACCTGATGCGCTTTGTATGATACTCCCGCTTTTTTCAATTTTAGTTTTTCCGGAAACACGTGTCTTCCTGTAGCAAACAATACCCTGTCTGCACTCAGCACACGCTCTTCTTCACCTGCCGATACATGTACAGTAACACTGTGCTCATCTCCTTTTACACGAGTAATTTTGCACCCCGTAATGATCTCCATTCCTTCTGATTCCATTACCTGCCGAAGTGGGTCAGAGGCCTGCAGTGGAAATGCCGGTAAAATTCGATTCTCCTTTTCCAAAAGTGTTACCTGGCTGCCCAGCCTGCACCAGGCCTGACCCAATTCGGCTCCAACCGGTCCTGCTCCCACGATAATTATTCTTTCAGGAATCCAGGTTTTTTTAAAAAGGGTATCTGGGGTCAGGTACGGAGTTCTTCCTATTCCTTCAACTTCGGGTATAAGCGGACTACTGCCGGAGGCAATGATCATTTTTCGGCCACGCACCCGAATCTTTTTGTGATCCTTTTTTTCTATTTCGATGGTGTGACTGTCTATAAATACCGCCTGCCCTTCGACCATTTCAACACCCAGATTTTTCAGCCTTTCCGGATGCTCAGTTCCCCTGTAGGCTTTTTCTTTTAACGAAAGGAGTTCATCAAAGAATTTGTGTGTTGGAGCCTCGGTTCTTTCTGCATATTTCCTGGCCTGATACAAAAGTGCTTTGACCGGGATAGTGCGTTGCCATGACCCATTTGCACCGGACATATCTTTTTCTACGAGCAGTGTACGTGCCCCGAAGCCTACCGCAATAGAGGCTGCCGTGCAACCGGAAATCCCGCCTCCGATAATAATCAGGTCGTAAGGATAACTCATAACATTTCAGCCTCTGAAGGCAAGAGTATGAATACAAGAGCTGCCAGAGCCCATGTGAAGTACATTGCTTTGGATGATGATCGACTATCGCAGCCTTATCTGTATTTATCGGCTGGCAATGAAAATACGTAAGGGGCTATGTCTTTGTTTTTTTACAACAGGAACACTAATGAATGGGAAGCCCAATGCGGAGTATCCAACAGTACCGGAGTGGTTTATAAATAAACGCTTATCTCTATATCTATCAAAAAAACAACAAAACCTGCATCTTTTTTCAATTCTCCATCTTAATAAAAAGAGAGAACTACCTCAAATAACGACATAAGCATATTTCAAGATGACAAAAGCCATTGTTCACTTTCCAATACAAAAGCGGGAAAACACAGAGTCAAGAATATCTTCGGTTGTAATTTCTCCGGTAATTGCTCCTAATTCATGGAGTGCCGCCCGCAAGTCAATGGCAAGCAATTCTCCACTCACTCCCTGCTGAAGTGCTTCCATGGAGCTCCGAATAAAGCTTCTGGCTTTTTGAAGGGCATCCCGGTGACGAACAGATGTTACCAGTAGCTTCCCGGTATCTATGGACTTTCCTTTCAGAACGGCATCTTTAATGTTTTTTTTAAGCTCTTCGACCCCTTCTCCTGTTTTAGCAGAAATAGTCACATCATACAGATCAGAATCCACCTTTTCAACAAGATCGGCCTTGGTTCCAACATGCAGTAGCACCTTTTTTTCAGCCCGGTTTCGTATTTTTTCCAATAACCGCAACTCTTCGTCCATCAGCTCTTCCGAGACATCCTTTAAAAATAAAATGAGATCGGCGTTATTGATAGCGGACTCCGACCTGGATACCCCTTCTGCTTCAATTTCATCAGCCGTTTCCCTGAGGCCTGCGGTATCGGTTAGTGTAAAGGTTATTCCCTCATAATTCCAATCCGCATCGATTGTGTCCCGGGTAGTACCCGCTGTTGCAGAAACGATGGCCCGCTCTTTTCCAATCAACGTATTCAACAAGGTTGACTTCCCCACATTGGGCCGGCCGACGAAAACGGTTTGAACACCATACTTAACCAATCGTCCCGACTCATAGGTGTCTATCAGCCTGCCCATTTCATCATCTACCGATTGCAAGAGAGCTAATAGTTCCTGCTGACTGGCAAATTCAACGTCTTCTTCGATAAAATCGAGCTCAAGTTCGACCATGGCCGTCGCATCTATGATCTGTTGCCGGAATTGCGCAATGTGTTTTCCCAAAGCTCCCTGAAGTTGTATTCCGGCAGCTTCTACCGCTTTCATACTTTTCGCATGGATCAGGTCAGCAACAGCTTCCGCCTGGGAAAGCTCCAGTTTCCCATTTAAGAAGGCTCTTTGTGTAAATTCGCCCGGCTCGGCATGCCGTATATCCTGCTTCAACAACGCTTCAAGTACCCGCTGTGTCACTAAAACCCCACCGTGACACGAGACTTCGACGGTATCTTCACCGGTATACGATGCAGGAGACCGAAATATCGTTACCAATACTTCATCAACGACCTGTTCCCCATCTATAATTTTACCGAAGTGTACCGTGTGTGTCTTTTGAGAGGCAAGGTCTTTGCCTTTAAATGCCCGATTAACTTTTTCGATGGCCTGTTCTCCGGATACCCGCAGCACAGATATTCCGGCTTCACCGGGAGCCGTTGCAACCGCTGCAATTGGATCCTTCTGAACGACCGAATCCATTTCGCGTGTAGCCTGCTGATTCTTTTGCATAGAGTATCAAACTTAGTTCAAGTTCATCGGGTTTTAGAAAACAAAGATACGGCTTTCAGAAACTTTATGTGTTTTTGATCGATATCTGCCGAGACCTTTTCTTTTCCCACCTGTATGGAAGAATGAAGCATTGTTTTAAGCCAGCCGGACGAAGTGTATCATAGCCATACCGATACCAAACCATCGATCTGGCTCGAAATCTGGCGTCCTTTTTTTTATTTAAAAAAGGATAATCCTAACAGGAAAATTAATGTATGAAACCATCGAAAGACGTTTTTTTGTATTTTTCATGGTTCATCTAACAGCCCAAAAAAGTACCTTCCCGGATGAATGCATATCAAACTACCGGAGTCTAATTTTTTTGAGTATTATTCCTCCGTTCAGGTTTTTCATAAAAATGGTTCTAAATACAACATGTTAAAAGCGGAGAGGAGTCTGTGATCTTTTTTGTAGCCGTAATAGGATATCTGATATTACTCATGTCCATTTCCATCTATAAAAGCTTTCTGGTCAAGAATCAGGAAGATTTTATGGTGGCCGGCCGATCGGTGTCCACGCCTAAACTGGTAGGAACACTCTTATGTACCTGGATGGGTGCCGGAAGCCTGCTGGCAGGAGCCGGACTTGCTGCCCGAATCGGTTTTTCTGAACTTTGGATGGCTGCCGGAGCCTGGATTGCCATTATCATTGTATTTTTTCTTGCGGCGAGGGTTCGGCGGATAGCAGAATTCACGGTTCCGGATATCCTTGAACTGCGGTATAACAAATGGGCCCGTATCCTCGGTACGATTGTGATCGTGATTGCCTACACAACCATTGTCGGTTATCAGTTCCGCGCAGGTGGTTTTGTGCTTGAGCTGGTGGCAGGTATTCCGATGTGGCAGGGTGTCCTTTTAACTGCTGCCTTTATTATCATTTTCACGGCTTTTGCAGGCATGCTGTCGATCGTATCGGTGGATATCATCAATGGAGCGGTAATCACTGTAGCCATTCTCATAGCCGCCCCCATCGTTTTTTTCCATATTGGCGGAGCCGAATATCTTACCACTACCCTTGACCCCTCCTATTTTACCGTTTTCGGTAATCAAAACTTTCTCTGGGCGATGGGTATTTTCCTGCCCACCTTTTTCTTGCTGCTGGGTGAATCCAACATGTACCAAAAGTTCTTTTCTGCCCGAAATGAGAAATCGGCTAAAAATGCCGTGATGTGGTGGGTTGTCGGAACTATTATTATCGAAACAGCCCTTGCTTCGCTGGCCATCTTTGCTTTCAGCCATTTTAATACCCTGGAAGCGACGTCTGAATTCTTTCTCTCAGCAGATCAATCTGAACGGATAATTCTTCATACGGCACGTTATGGAACAGAAGTCGGATTGCCGCTTCTGGTAGGTATTTTACTCATCATGGCATCGGTCGCCATCATCACTTCCACCGGGAACAGTTTTCTGTTAACCCCATCCACGAATCTGACAAGGGATATTTATCAGCGTTTTATCAACCCCCATGTCGACTCCAGCCGAATTATTGTCATTCAACGAATGATGGTTGTGCTTCTTGGCGTACTTGCTTATTTACTCCTGACTCAATTTACCACCATCCTTGCCATGGCTCTGACGGCCTATACGATGGTGGGCGCCGGCCTTACCCCTGCGCTTCTGGCAGCATTTTTATGGAAAAGGGTTACCGTCGCCGGGGGAGTAGCTTCTATTGCCACTGGAATGGGGGTTACGCTTGCCATTACCATTGCCAATGCGATAAACACCTCTTTGTCGGGCCATGTTCTTTTGGATGAAGCGTATATTATCCTGCCGGCGGCATTTTTATCGATTCTGGTTCTGATTGTCGTTTCTCTGTTAACACCCCACGACCCAAAAACCAAATGGGGCCGTTTTTATACTCAGGAAACCTCTCTTTCGGAAGCACTGGATAAAGTAAAAAAAGCAGATGAACACTCCTGAAATTTTGCCGATGTGTTTTTCTTAGGTACATTGGCTGCATACGTTCTCACATAACCTTGCTGATTATGCGCATCAATTTAATACGCCTTTTACTTCTCATCCTGATTCCGGTTCTTCTTCTCATCATGGCTTCTTCTCAGATCATGGAATGGCTGTGGCTCAACGAACTTGGATATTCACATATCTTTATCGTATTAAAAAGCACCCGGGTTTTGCTTTTTATCGGGGCCCTCGTCCTCTCTTTCCTTTATCTCAAGGCCAATTTCAGACTACTGGCCAAACATCAGGCGTCCAATACCTTTTTCTCCCTGGCCATCGGGAATATGAATCTTTCCATTCCCGCAAAAACCCAGGAGAAGTGGATAGGGCGAATCATGACCCTGGTTGCCGTTTTTATCTCCGCTATATTTTCTGCGGGAATGATGCTTAGATGGGACGATGTGCTTCGTTTTATTCACAATAAGCCCTTTGGACATACAGACCCCGTGTTTGGATTGGATATCAGCTTCTTTATGTTTCAGCTGCCATTCCTGGATTTTCTTCAAAGTGCTTTTACAGCGTTAGCTTTCTTTGTGACTCTTCTGCTGGCTATCATTTATTTTGTCACAGATATGATAAGCGCGCGGCCGGGTGAAAATTTCCGTGCAGCCAAAGGCGTTTTGACACACATAAAAGTGAATGGTGCACTATGGCTGTTCTTTCTTGGGATTGGCTTCTTCCTTTCCCGCTACGATCTTTTATACCGGGAGGATGGAGTCGTTTTCGGTGCAGGGTATACGCACATCGTCATTGAAATGCCCGCCCTTGTTCTCTTATCGGTTCTTTGCTTCCTGCTGGCTATTCTGCTCATCATCAGCATCTGGGTCCGGATGCCTAAAGTACTGGCAGGGTTTGGGGCTTTGGCCATTGTCGTCTTTATTGGCGGGCGATTCTTGCTGCCAACGGCCGTTCAGCAACTGTATGTCGCACCCAACGAGCTAACCGTAGAAACCCCTTATATTGAAAACAACATCCACATGACCCGCCTGGCCTATGGCCTGAATAATGTGCGGGAGGTAGATTACGATGCCGAAGGCGAAATTGCGGCAAACGATATTCGGGATAACCAAAAGCTCATTGAAAATATCCGGCTCTGGGATCATCGGCTTTTAATCCAAACCTACCGTCAGTTACAGGAAATACGTCCCTATTATCAATTTAACACCATTGGAATCGACCGGTATATCATTGATCAGGAACGGCAGCAGGTCATGCTGGCCGGAAGAGAATTATCCCCACGGTTACCGGATGGATCCAACTCGTGGCTTAACCGTCATCTCCAGTATACACATGGGTACGGAATAGCGATCAGCCCGGTTAATCAGACCAACCGTCAGGGTGAACCCGTATATCTGTCCCGTGACCTTCCACCTGTTACACATCCGGATATCCACATAGACAATGCCGCCATTTATTACGGCAAATACAGCTATGATTATCATATTGTAAATACCAGAACAGAAGAACTGCATTATCCTGGAAGAGATGGGAACGTATACCATCACTATACAGGCACCGGAGGTATTCCGGTCTCCGGCTTCTTTAAGCGTCTCTTGTTTTCCTGGTACTTCAGTGATATCAACATTCTGTTGTCTGACTACATCCTGCCGGAGAGCAGGCTGCAGGTTTGGCGCGGAGTTCAGGACCGAATCGATCGGATTGCCCCTTTTCTCCAATTGGATGAAGACCCGTACCTGGTTGTTCACGATGGACGGCTGGTATGGATCCAGGATGCCTATACCACTTCCTCTCGTTTTCCCTATTCAGAACCGCATCGATCGATAAATTACATTCGCAATCCGGTGAAGGTCGTCGTTGATGCCTATGACGGCTCTGTCGATTTTTACATCATAGATGACAGCGATCCGATTGTCCAGATTTATGCCTCCATTTTTCCCGGCCTATTCAAAACGGCCGATGAAGTACCGGAGAGCCTTGATCACCATTTCCGTTATCCGGTCAATTTGTTTGAAACACAGCTGGAAGTATACAGTCGATACCACATGACACAGCCCCGGATTTTTTATAACGACGAAGACCGCTGGAGAAGGCCTTTCGAACACTACGCCGGACGCAGAGTTACGATGGAGCCTTACTATGTTCTCGGCAATCTCCCCGACCGGCAACTGGATGATCTTGAATTTAAACTTATCAGTCCGCTTACTCCGGAAGGAAGAAATAATATGATCGGCTGGATGGCTGCCCGATCTGACCCAGAATATTATGGTGAATTGGTTGTCTTTCGCCTTCCAAAAGACCGCTTGATTTTCGGGCCCGCACAGATTGAATCCCGTATCGACCAGGATCCCGAAATATCACGACAACTCGCTCTTTGGGATCAACGCGGATCGCGTGTAATCCGGGGAAACCTGCTGGTCATTCCTATTGAAAATTCTTTCATATATGTAGAGCCCGTTTTTCTGCTGGCTGACCGGGATGACATTCCGCAATTGCAGCGAGTCATCGTATCTGTCGGCGACCAAATATCCATGCAACCAACCATACAGGCAGCTATGCTGGATTTATTTGGAGAGGATGCCCGCTTTTTAGATGTGGATGTCGACCTGGTTTCCGTACCATCCGACGAGGAACTTCTGGAAGAAATGGAAGCTCCGCTTCCTGTTCAGGATCCAATGGTACCTCAACCCGGAGACTATTCACAGGAACAGCTGGATGAAATCCGCTCACTGTGGGGAGAACTCAGGGAAGCCATGCGAGATGAAAACTGGGGCAGATATGGTGAAATACTGGATGAGCTTGACCAGTTGCTGAATTAAATAGCAAAACGATCCATTACCAGAAAAAGAGATCTCATTTGGCCTTCGGGATTACTATGTCTTTAAGCCACAAGACTTTTTGTGACTTCGTGATCGGAATTATCAGCAGAATGGATCCTAATGCCGTTACAAGACCCAGGTAAAACAGGGTTTTTTGAACCGGCAACGGGGGGATCCATCCGTAAACCTGACTGATTCCGACAAAAAACCGAAATGGAATTATACTACCCACTTACTACGAAAAAGCGCAAATATCTCTTTTACTTGAAGACATTTGTGAACGATTTGAGATCAGTCTGTCATGATCTTTGGCAGTGCGAACCGGAGATTTAGATCTTCAATTTTTGCAGAGGTCTCTGCCAGTGTTTTGCCTTTAAACAACACATAGGTTTCTTCACGCAGCTTCGACCACTCGTTGTGGACAGCGCATGGTTCTTCATCTCCACAGCCAGGCAATCCCAGCAGACATTCCTGGAAGAGTTCCATCCCATCGATGGCGATAACTATATCCAAAAGCGTGATTTCATGCAATGGTTTTTTGAATCTCACTCCTCCTTTGGGGCCTTTCATAGAGGCCAACAACCCTGCACTGGTTAACTGCTGCAGGATTTTTGTCAAAAAATGAAAGGATATGTTCAGTTTTTCACTCATTTGCCCGATAGGAACATAATTATCTCTTTTCCGGGATTCTCTTGCAATGTACAATGATGCCAGAATTCCGTAGGTACATGCTTTAGATAACATTTTTATCCTTTTTTATGGTTTGATTTGAAGGCCTGATCTCCACTTCGAATAGAAAGAAGCACTCTATACAGACTTAATCCTCTTAATACTCATATTAACCAGCGCATGTGTAGGATGTATGAATCTTGCACGAATTATTTACAGGATGCATCACCATTCGAGATCCTAATAAGAGTATGTCTGACCCGACAGATAAACAAATCAATGCATATGATTAAGATTTTCAAGACAAGCAAAACCGAATATAAATGGCTTTTCGGAAATACTTTACTTTCCTTTTATGGCTCTTTAAGACATCTAACAGAATAACCATTGGCATCCGATCCAAATCGATACAATAATCCCACATCATATGAAATTCTCAGACTGTGAAGGTTTGTATTGGACAAAGTCCACCACATACCAGAAAAGCCTGCTTCCATGTACTCATTATTCATACGCATACCACCCGGATGAGCAGAAAAGCCAAACAGATCCTCTCCATACTCATGACTCACTGCCCATCGGGGATGTTCACTAACGGCACACTCTTCACCCAGGGGAGAAAACATTTGCCTACATGATTTCAAGGCTTTTCCCACCTGTGTTTCGGCCCCTTCAAAATCTTCTGAATATCCGTTTGTAACTATAAACTGTTCCAGAACTTCCCAATCTTTGTCTTCCGGCACTTTCCAACCCTCCGGACACACCCCGCGACTATCCATTACGGCATATCTGTTATAGAGCTTTCCATATGCCTCTATAACATCCTCACGTGAATTCAAGCCTGTTATTCCTGTGTGAGAGTAGACGGCAAAGGCACCGTCTGTTCCAGGCCAGTTATCTACGTCTGACTTATCTGTGAGTATACCTCCATTGCGATAACGTGATACCCTCAGATTTGAAGTCATCCACTCCTGGTCCCCGATGATTACTGTTGAATATATATTCCCATCAATATCGGATACTTCTTCTCCGTATCGAAATAAAGACTCTGTCTTCAATTCATACTCATTCCCATAGGCTGTACCGGCACTGTTGACAGCATATGCTCTATAAAAATAGCTTGTTCCCGGTTTTAATCCACTTATTAGAGAAGAAAATTCTCCCGATTCCTCACCATCGCTGGTCATACCATCATGATCCTGTAAAGAAGGTGACGAAGATTTTCCCCATACAACGCCTCTGGATAGAATACTCGCAAAACCATCATGTGTTATAATTCCTCCTGAAACAGCCGTTCTATTTTGTATATCCGTAGCCTGAAGAGTCATCACATCAGGAAGGCCTGCCTTTTGTCGAAACCAGGCGGTCATAATAGTGTCCTTTTGAATCAGTACGGTTATTTCCTTTTCAGAATGGCTTGAATCATCGTTCCAGTTCACGAAGCGCCAGCCTTCAGCCGGAACAGCGGTCAGGCGTACCTGAGTACCATGTTCATAGGATTTAGCGCTGATCACCTCTTGAGTAACCGAGCCTTCGCCCTCCACCATAATCGTGAGAGCATACGCTTTTCGGGTCAGCTGCAAATCGCCCAATTCTATATGCGAATACGCAGAAACCTCCATTTCCATCTGTTCAAAAATCTCACAGGCTTCGACTACCAACAGAAAGGAGTCATTGGAAACATAACGACCATGGTCGTGTTTGGATGCGGACGAAAAACGGGTTGCCCCTGATGAGTGCATCGCTATTTCGGAATAGCCTCCCCCCATCCCGGCACTCACAAATGTCATGGTTTGCGACAAGGCATAGCCCTCCCCCTCCACCCTAAGGAGATAGGTTCCCTGGGCAAGGTTTCCACCAAGATTCACTTCAATGGTATGACTTCCTGTACCGGCATAAAAAGAGCGGGAAAGTAGCTGCTGGCCTAAAATATTGTACACCGAAACGAGGACAGACCCGGATTCGGGTACTTCAAAGGGAATGTGGGTTCTGGGATTAAAGGGATTTGGGTATGAAGCACCCAGGCGGAATTCAGAAAGAAATTCACGATCGATGGCCGTAGGCGTGTGAGCCTTTTCTAACGTATCAATATAGGAAAGGTGAAACTGTCCATCTGAACCTGTGATGCCGGAAGCAAAAATATGCCCCTGATGGTCTTTAAGTTTTATATTTTTCCCCGATACCGGTGTTACTGAACTATCTGTCAAACGGCCGCTAATGGTGTATTCTATGTAGTTCGAAGTAGATGGAAATAAAAAAAACAGTCCCAGTACGAACACTATGGATATACGAAACGAATGGTTCATATCACTCCCCTTATGTTGATAAAGATGTGTTCAAAAAAATTATTGCAACGATAAGATAGAAGAGTGCATCCCTCTTCCCGCTAAACCCATATTACTATAGCGACTCACCAAAAAAAACTACCCTGTAATATAGTGATGCGGCTTGTTCTAAAGTGCACCAAAAATATAATAAATAAAAAATCTCTCTATTTGAAAAAGCTTCTTTACTTTAAGTCACTTTTAAACACGTAAAACAACGAGATTCTGCTTGCCCTTTCAAAAGACTTCGGCTTTGATCACCTGCTCGTATTCTGCATTTCCCAAAGCAATACAAGGAAATAGCATGAAAATTCAAAAAGAGCAAAACATGAGCGTTCTCTTTTTTTACTTCCCATGGCAGTTCTTGTACTTTTTCCCTGAACCACACGGACATGGATCGTTTCGTCCTATTTTATCATCCACGACAATGGGCTGTCTTTTCACCTTTTCACCGCGTCCAGCAGCCCGTGCAGCAGCCTGTGCCGCTCCACCTTCGTTTTGAGCTCCTGCAAATTGAAGGCCCATGTTTTCTGCAGAATCATGCCGTGTTTTCAATTTATCCAGATCAACCCTGCTTTTAGCCGGCTGTCTGGCCTGTTTTAACTGGTTCGGATCCGCCGTTGCTTCCGGAACGGCTTTCCACACCATGGAAACCACATCGTTATTTACATCTTCAAGCAGTTGCGAGAACATATTGAACGCTTCGCGCTTATACTCCAAAAGTGGATCCTTTTGTCCAAATGCCCGCAGGCCGATTCCTTCCTTAACAGAATCCAGCTCCCTCAAATGCTCCATCCACTTCTCGTCAATCACACCCAGGACCGAGGTTCGCTCAAGAGCACGGATGATCTCTTTGCCTTCATTCCGGATGGCCTCTTCGATGTTAATCACCACGCGCATGCGTTTCACCCCGTCCGTAAAAATAATCTGGACATTGGTTGGTTTGTTTTCAACGGGTGATTCATGCACCTGCTTAATAACATTATAGAAGGGTGCCGTAAGCCGCTCCTCTTTCTCCTGATACGCTTTAACGGCTTCATCAAAAATGTAATCAATAACACCATCTTCCCTCAAGTTCGACCATCGTTCACGATCTACCTCAATATCAACAGCCAGCAGACGAAGTATACGCTCACGTATTCCGTCATAATCCCCTTCTTTGTAGAGTTCGTTTACAATGGACGAAATCATATCTTCGAGCATGTTCAAGAGCATGCTGCTTAAACCATCACCCAGAAGAGCGCTTCTTCGATAACCATAAATTACATTACGCTGGTTGTTCAATACGTCATCGTACTCGAGCTGTCGCTTTCTAATACTAAAGTTGTTCTGTTCCACTTTCTTTTGAGCACGTTCGAGTGATTTTGAAACCCAGGGGTGCTGGATAACTTCCCCATCCTCGAACTTAAGCCGGTCCATGACATTGGCTACACGTTCTGAACCGAATAAACGCATCAGATCGTCTTCCAGTGAAACATAAAACTGAGATTCTCCGGGATCACCCTGTCGTCCGGATCGTCCACGCAACTGTAAGTCAATTCGACGGGATTCGTGCCGCTCTGTTCCAATAATAGCCAGACCTCCCTGTTCTCTTACTCCTTCTCCAAGCTTAATATCCGTACCCCGGCCAGCCATATTTGTAGCGATAGTCACGGCACCGCGCTGACCCGCTTCCCGAACAATTTCACTTTCGCTTTTATGTTGTTTAGCATTCAACACATTATGAGAAATACCTGCTCTTTTCAGCATTCGGCTAAGCATTTCAGATACTTCCACGCTGGTGGTTCCCACCAGAACAGGCTGTCCGTTTTCATTATACTCACGGATTTTATTGATAACGGCATTATATCGTTCACGTTTGGTCCTGAAAACGAGGTCCTCATGGTCTTCCCGCTGCACCGGTACATTGGTCGGTATTTCGATTACTTCAAGCTTATAAATTTCAAAAAATTCACCCTCCTCCGTAACCGCTGTACCGGTCATACCAGCCAGTTTATGGTACATCCGGAAATAATTCTGAAGGGTTATGGTAGCATAGGTCTGCGTAGCCGCTTCCACCTTAACATTCTCCTTGGCTTCAATAGCCTGATGAAGTCCATCGGAATAACGACGACCGGCCAAAATCCGTCCGGTATGTACATCCACGATTTGAACCTTGCCCTCCGACACGATATATTCATCGTCCCGTTCAAAAAGAGTATAGGCCTTTAGCAGCTGGTTTACCGAGTGAATACGTTCACTGCGTTCAGAAAAGACCCTGTAGAGTTTTGACATCCGTTCGGATCTCTCTTTTTTAATATCTTCGGTCAGACTGGCGAGTTGTTGCTCTTTATAATCAGCGCTAAACTCTGAATTTGACTCAATAGCTTCCCTTTGCTCTTTTTCCTTCTTTTCCAGTTCCTGTTCAATCACCGAAGTTTCTGTTCCCATATCAGGGATCACAAAAAAGTCCTTGTCTTCACTGGCCGGTGTAATAAGTTCACGGCCCATTTCAGTGAGTTCAATGGTATTCTGCTTCATGTCGACGGCATAATACATGGCTTCATCAACGACATGCATATTTTTACCCTGATCCTGAAGAAACCTATACTCCGTCTGCTGCGTAAGCTTCTGCAGAGCAGGCTCCTGCATCATCTTCTCAAACTTCTTGCTCTTTGGAAACCCTCTTCTTGCCCGAAAAAGGGCCAGGCCGGCCGTATCCATATCGCCTTTCTCATAGGCCTCTTCCGCTTCATGCAAAAACTTTGCGATCAATTTCTTCTGTGCATCCACCAGGCGCTGAACTCTTGGCTTAAGCTCCGTATACTTCTGATTTTGGTTCTCCTGGGGGACTGGCCCTGAAATAATCAACGGGGTTCTGGCTTCATCAATCAAAACGGAATCCACCTCATCCACGATGGCAAAATGGTGTCCTCTTTGAACCAGCTGCTCTTTGCCGATCACCATGTTATCTCTCAGGTAATCAAACCCAAACTCGTTATTGGTTCCGTAGGTAATATCTGCTCTGTAGGCTCTTCTGCGTTCTTCCGAATTCGGCTCATAGCGATCCACACAGTCCACCCTCAGGCCATGAAAATTAAAAATGGGCTCATTCCATTCCGCATCACGCTGAGCCAGATAGGTGTTTACGGTCACAATATGAACGCCCCGACCGACAAGTGCATTCAGGTAAGTTGGGAAAATCGCTACGAGAGTTTTACCTTCACCCGTTTTCATCTCTGATATTTTGCCCTGATGTAAAACAACCGCACCGATCAGCTGCACATCGTAGGGAATCATATTCCACTCGATTTCATTGCCCGCCACTTTCCAGCTTTTACCAACAAAGCGCCGGCAGGTTTCCTTTAAGACGGCAAACGCCTCCGGCATGATCTCATCCAGCACTTCGTCTGCAATTTCAAGCCATTCCTTATCCAGTTCTTCCAATTCAGTTTCCAGTTCATTGCGGCGGTCAATATCTTCGGCTTCACCGGTATGAATGGATGCCAGCTCTTCTTTTAGTTCATCGATCTTTTGCTGGGTAGGAGCAGTTGCTTCCTGAATAAGCTGTTTAAACTCTTCTGTTTTTCCTTTTAACTCGTCATCGGTAAGCTTGCGCATCTCTTCTTCATACGACTTTATCTCATCGACGACAGGTTGAATTTTTTTAATGTCGCGCTCACTTTTGGAGCCCATTATTTTGGAAATTCCGGCAAAAATTTTATCTAACATAAGAGCCTTCTGGCATTAGAATTAACATGATTCTTAACTTTGCAAAGTACGGCTATTTACGCGCTGGTTCAACAAGTGGTGCTACATTTCACTCGTTTACCCCCATATACGCAGATTTGCTTTTATATAAAACACGAATACCGCCCTTTTATTCTCTGGCTGTATCTGATTTCAAGGCAATCTTCCGTTAATTTCTTACTTTTGACCAGAAATCGTTCGATTATTTGGAGATATTCCATATTCAGATGAAAAGTCTCTTCAGTTTTTCAGTAAAAACTTGTATTTTTGGTATCTTTGTTAATTTTGAGACAATTATAAACATTTGGTAAGGTAATCCTAATGACAAAACGAACGTATCAGCCAAGCCGGCGAAGCCGAAGCAACACCCACGGTTTCCGATCCAGAATGGAGACTGCGAACGGTAGAAAAGTTTTGAAACGCCGACGTGCGAAAGGTCGACACAAGTTGACCGTGAGTGATGAAGTATTCCGTAAGTAGTCTTTCGAAGGACTGCAAACTTCCGCGTTCCAGGATACTTCGTGGCCGTGAATCCATTCAGCGTCTGTTTCGAACGGGTAAGGCTCTTAAAGAACAACACCTGGACATGCGGTATCTCATCTTCCCCGGCTCAGAGGATGCCTGTCAGATGGCATTCATCACAGGAAAAAAGCTTGGGAAAGCACACCGGAGAAACCTGCTCCGACGGCGCATGAAAGAAGCATACCGGAAGCATCAGCACCTCATCCGAAATATCGCCCTGGCAGAGCAACTTGGTTTTCATGGAATACTCATCGCAAAAAAAGCGGATATTCCCTATCGTATTATTGAAAAAGAGTGCATTAACCTGCTCACACTGGCTGCAAAAGCCATGAAAAAGGGAGGCACAGATTAATATGAGATTTATTCTCATTGCATTGGTAAAAGGCTATCAGTTTTTTATTTCACCCTATTTCCCGGCCAGTTGTCGTTTTCATCCGACATGCAGCCAATATGCCATAGATGCGTTTCGCTATCATGGCGTTTTTAAAGGCAGTTTTCTTGCCGTCTGGCGTATTTTACGTTGCAATCCCTGGAATGCAGGTGGAGAAGATCCTGTACCCGGAGCCCCTTGTTGTGAGCCGGAATCCACAACTCACCCTAAAAGCACACCTGCTGATCATCTCCATGAGGTTTCTGCCGGTGTTGCCCCATCAACCAACGACTCTTAAATACTACCTGTTTTGGATCGAAATACCGTCATCGGATTTGTTTTAATTTTCTTCTTGATGCTTGGCTGGATGTATACCTCCATGCCTTCACCGGAAGAACTGGAACAGCAACGTCAGGAACGACTGGCACGTGAACTAGCCCGCGAAGAGGATCCGGAACCAGAGCAGGATATATTGCGGCAGGATGTTGTCTCCGAAGATACCACGGAGGACGCATCGGCCCAGGCCCTGGGAGTGTTCGGACATCGCCCGGTCTCTGATACCCTCCTTACTCAGGTAGAAACCCCTCTTTTCCGTGTTATCTTTTCCAACGTAGGTGGCGGTCCCGCGAGTTTTCAACTGAAAAAACATGACCGCTGGGAAGGCGGGCCTGTACAGATGATGTCAGACACCACCCGCTCGGCCTATTCACTGGAGTTTCTTTCGATCGAAAACTACAACATCGAAACGGATCAGCTTTTCTTTCGTCCCGTTGCCCATCAGGAAAACATGATTGTCGATGCCGGCGAACATGCAACGCTCCAATATGAGCTGGTGCTGGAAGACGGGAGCCGTATCCTCTACACCTATACCATCGACGGTGATACTTATCAGATCCTGCTCAATGTAGCCTTTGACGGTACAGAGCATCATATCAGCGGACGCAGTTTTGAACTGGCCTGGAAACCGGCCATTCCTCCAACAGAGCGGGATATTGCCTCGGAAGCACAGTATACCGCTGCTTATAGTTATGCCGGCGGAGTTCTTGAACGATTTCAACCGTCCGATTCGGGATACTCCGAAAGTATCATTACAGGAAATGTCAATTGGGTGGCCAGCAAATCGAAGTTTTTTACTCAAATCATTAAAGCACAGGAGGCCACCGACGGCGCCATTCTAAGTGCGTATCTGTCTACCGACCCTTCCAACGGAGAGACCGTCCACGATTATTCCACCGCTATTCGTTCCCGTCTGAGCAGCGATGTGACTGATTTTAATTATCAGCTCTATATAGGCCCCCTTGACTATTACCATTTAAGGGACTTTGACCCGAAAACGTATGATATGGTGGATACCGGTTTCGGTTTTATGCGCTGGTTTTCTGATCCCTTTGTAAAATACATTATTCTCCCGTTTTTTGCCTTCGTTGGAAGCCTGACCGGCAACATGGGAGTGACCATTATCCTGTTTGCTATCCTCATCAAGATCGTTCTCTATCCTCTTACAAAAAAGAGTTTTGAGAGCATGGCCGCCATGCGGGAATTACAACCTGAAATGGAGGCTATCAAGGAGAAATATAAGGACGACCCACAGAAGCAACAGCAGGCTACTATGAAGCTGTTTAAAACAGCCAAGGTAAACCCCCTTGGAAGCTGCCTGCCCAACCTGTTGCAGATTCCGGTTCTTATCACATTTTGGCGTTTCTTCCAAAATGCTATTGAAGTGCGGCAGGAACAGTTCCTGTGGGCCACAGACCTCGCTGCACCAGATATCATCATCGACCTTCCGTTTACCATCCCGCTAATGGGAAGCCATATTGCCGGTTTTGTACTTCTTATGACCGCCACCATGGTGATCCAATTGAAAGTATCGGGACAGGGAAATACCGCTTCAAATCCGGCTATGAAGATGATGCAGTATGTCTTACCAGTTATGCTTTTGGTTATTTTTAATCGCTTGTCTTCCGGCCTCAGTCTTTATTATCTTGTATATAATGCGTTGTCCATTGCTCAACAGTTAATGATCAATAAAAAGATGGATCATGTTAAGCTGATGGAAACCGTTGACAAGAAAAAAGCAAAAGAGATGCGGCGGGAAAAACTGCTGGAAGAGAAAAAAGCAAAAAAGAAGAATAACCCCCAATAAATAAAAAATAAGGTCAGGTCTCCTTTGCGATGCACAGGTTCAGGTCATCGTAAACAGGATGTTGCTTATTTACAGGGAACGTTTTTCCACGGCATATTTTTTGTAGTAATTAAGAGTAGCGGCAAGTTTGCCCATGCTCTCAATAACGGTCTGTTACAGTACTCCGGCCATGAGTGCATTGTGCCATACCGCGAAAACCGAGTTGGTTTAACCATCACGTTCTTTTTGCGCTGGAATGATTACTACATCACGTTCTTATTTTCAACTTTTAGCGGTTCTCCTTTTTGCCTTCACATCGTTTGCGCTGGTAAAAATTCACCCGCTTTCCCCTTCGGTTAAACCTGCCGTTGATACGTCGGAACTTTCTTCCAGTGCGGAGGGTTTCGTTCCACTCCGGGTTATCATTCCCGAACCGGATACAGTTATTTTTTATAATAACCGCCATCGTATTGCGGCAAGAACCCTGCCCGGTTCCAAAGCCTTTATTAATGAAGAAGAGGTAACCGTATATCCTACCGGAGCATTTGTCGGTATGGTTCCCGTGCCTCATGGGGAAAGCACCGCTTCTATTCGGGTAGTTTTGCCTGATGGAGAAGAGCATACGCACCATATGGTCTTTCAACGACAACAGGCGCCAAAATCAACCACTGTTACCCCACGGGTAGATCGCACTGGATTCCCTGTTATGGGACGCATCCGGGTCAACCGCACTCCTGTGTTGCTTGACACAAACACAGACCGCCTCGGAGGGCGCACGCATTCTTTTTTAGCAGACGGTGTCAGTGTATATATCACCGGGCAAACGGCCCGGTTTTTCGAAATTCAATTGAATGAATCGAACACCGTGTATGTGCCCCGACATATGGTAGATACTACCCGGGAGAATCCCGCCCATCCTGTATCCCGTATCGGGGGGTTGGAATCCTATTCCGATAGTTCGAATCATTACTTTGTCTTTTCGCTGGATAAAAAACTTCCCTATTTAAGCCGTATGCATTCTTCGGGCTCGTCCGTTGTTGTGGATCTGTTCGGTGCTACTAAAGTATCTTCTTCCGAGTTACTTATGGAAACCGGGCCCCTGGCACCGGACATTCGAATAGAAACTGTAACGGATGATCATCTGAGATTTCATATAACTCCAAAGAACCGTGATCACTGGGGGCATCAGTTGTCGTACAGCCCTAATAAAGATCTTATCCTTAAGGTCCGAAGACCACCGGTTCTGACAGCCACCCGGCCTGCTTTAGAAGGGATGTATATTGCTCTGGATGCCGGACACGGTGGTGAAAACCTGGGCGCAAAAGGAGCTACAGGGACTCTTGAAAAGGATCTTGTTCTTGAGATTACGGAACAAATTGAAAGAAAGCTTTTGCAGCAGGGTGCACGGGTCTACATGACACGAAGGCACGACCATGACTTATCCTTGTCCGAAAGGGCGTTGCGGGCATCGAATTCCGGGGCATCGATCCTGTTAAGCATACATGCCAATTCTATTGCATATCACCAAAACCCATTGGCAACCCACGGTGTCGGAGTGTATTACGGCAATCCATTGTCCAAAACCCTGGCAGAAGAGCTCCATGCTCATCTGAGCATGCTTCCTTTGCGGGATTATGGATTACGGGGTAATTTTAACTTTGCTCTTACAGAAATGCAGGAGCTCCCTGCGGTTCTCATTGAAACCGCATTTCTATCTCATCCTGAAGATGAAATGAAACTACTGGACCCCGAGTTTCAAAATCAGTTAGTGGAAAAGATTGTTTCGGCGCTCATCCAGCATTTTTCAACACACGGAGCCATGGAAGCGGACTCTGCCTATACGTCAATCCGATGAGTTCTTGGGAGGTTTTGATTTCTTACGTTTTTTCAGGACTCTTTTTTTGCTTCCTGCCACGTTTTTTTGCCTTGAAAATCCGGGGAAGTTGCGATTGGCAAAATACTCCAGACGTGTCTGTTCGCGTGTTTTAACCTTTCCCAGCAAATAGCCATAGGGCCTGAGTGACTCCACTTCGTCACACACCTCCTTAAACATCGCCAAAGCCGGTATAAATAGAATCATTCCAGCCAGCCCCCATATCTGACCGCCAATAAAAATGGCAAGAAGAGTTACCAGTGGATTAAGGCTGACTCTTTGTCCCACGATCATTGGAGTAAACAAATTACTTTCAAACAGCTGAATAACATAGAACGTAGCCAGTACAGCCACCGGATACCACAAAGAGTCCATGGTCAGCAAGGAGTAAATAATAGGCAGTATAGAGCCTATAATGGGACCTAAAAATGGGATCACATTCAGCATGGCCGCAAAAACACCAAAGAACATGGCATGATCCACTCCGATAATCATCAAAGCTGCAGTATTAAGAACAGCCAGGATGCAGATGACGATGAACATTCCGCCAATGTAGTTCTGAACTACACCACGAACCTTGTTCAAGACAAGTTCTACTTTTTCCCCATGCTCCCCTTTTCCAAAGGCCATCAAGAAGAAATCTTTCAGAAAGTCTCTGTACATGAGGAGCAGAAAAACAAAAATCGGCACCAGAAAGAACATGGTTACCGTAGTAGCGGCCGTCATAACCCCGCGGGTCAGGGGCTCCACATTATCTCTTAAAAAGGAGACGATAGCATCCTGGGCGGATTCAAGCTGAGTATCCGGGTCTAAATCAAAATAAGCGCTAAAAAAGCCTGAAAACTGATCGAAAAGTTCATTAATCCGCTTTTCGAGCATGCCGACATCCTGGGCAAAACTCACAATCTGATTGTAGAAAAAGAAGATAAGCCCGGCTAAAAAAGTAATCCCTATAAAAACACTGAAAATGGATGAAAAAATACGGTGGATTCGGTGTCGTTCAAAAAAGGCGGCCAGGGGAGTCAGAAGAATAGAAAAGAAAACGGCGAACAGAAAAGGTACCAAGATGGAACTTGCATGTATTAAAAACAATACAAACAAGGTCAGACCACCCAAAATCAGAGTGCCTTTGGCATACCAGGGAAGTTCTATATTCTGCAACGTTTCAGCTCCTCAGAAATCAGTTGTACACATTTTAAATCAGTCTCATTGAATCCTATAATTGGATGATACTATATCCTTACTCCTCTTTCAACCGGAAAATATGAGTCCGACATCGACACTTTCCGTAAATCTTTCGGGGCACACGATTCTCATACTATGCATACTTGAGCTGTAAACCAGCTTTTCTGATCATATCTTATCATTAATCACCATTCCCAGGTCATATTTTGGCGGTCAATATCAGGGAATGAACGATTACTGTCGATCTGTACTTTACGTACACCTTTGACAGGGATCTCTATTTCGGCATAACGGCTTCCTTCCAGCCATTCCTCGACCGGTATTACAAATGTATCTACATGATCATCTCCATAGGTAACCGTCAGATATACGGGCATGGGTACCTCTCCCTTGTCTTTAATCACAATTCGGGTTCCGTACTCCACTTCTTCTACTTCATCGATTGACTGATTCATGACCCAGGTGGTGTAATACCAGCTGTACCAGAACCAGCTCAGGTCTTCTCCACTGATACGTTCAAAGGTTTTAAAAAAATCCCAGGGGTAGGCCTGTTTAAAAGCCCATTCATTGATAAATGCTTTCCATGCCTCCTCAAAAACGTCTTCCCCCAAAACCTTTCTGAGTGCCAGTAAAACAGCGGCAGGCTTTCGGTACGATGCAATAATAAACTGCTGACTGGAGGCGTGCTGGTCTGAAAAGAGCATCATCGGGCCTTCATTTCCGCTTCTTGCTACACGGGTATATTCATTTTGTGCTTCGTGATGCGGATACCGTTCCGGGAAAAAGTCTATCATCGCTTCCGATGTGGAAAAAACCGTATTGCCTTCATCCAGCCAGCTATACCTGCGTTCATCGGCACTGACAATCATAGGAATCCACATATGAGCCAGTTCATGTGCTGTCACGGAATACAAAGCCTGTTCACCTCGCTGATTATAATCGCCCATGATGGTCATCATCGGGTACTCCATTCCTCCTGCGATGATCCCGGCACCCTCAACGGCTGTCATATGAGGCCACGGATACGGAAATCCTCCCATTTCTGATAAAAAGGTAATAGCATGTTGCTGATATCGTGTCACCTCGGCCCAGAGC
>JASCXY010000350.1 GCA_030012235.1 Balneolaceae bacterium ANBcel3
TGCGGCATTTGTGCGGCGTGGCGACCAACTAAGAATATAAGCAACAAACGCTTACCCGTCCGCACGAAATGCTTGTTAGCGCACAAGGTTTCTAAGTTAATTTCTGGTTGAAATTGCCTCATCAAAGCATTTTGATGTAACATTTTCAACAGTTTGCCGATTTAGTTCTTGAAGAGTTGGTGGAGCTTGAGGAAAAAGCGAAACGATTTCTCTTTGAGTGCATGCACAATAGAAATTGACTTCGTAGTCATCAAATCCATGTTCATCTATGAAACTGCTGGCTGACCCTCTACAAGATTGCAGAAAAGAAGCCGTTTCTTCCTCAGTCCATCCAACAGTAAAATCTGTAGCATTTGGATAAAAAAGCTCAAAAAACAGTAACACGACAACTGCTAATCCTAAATAATACTTCCAATTTGGCTTCCAATTATTGCCAGAATCTGCAACATCAGTTTTTTGATTTTTGTGACCAGTAAATTCAGTACTTGAATCTTCTTGATCTGATTTATTTTGATCGGTATTTCTTTTGGATTCGACTACACGTGAATCTTGACTTTTATGTTCACCAAAAAAATCTTGGTCATATTTCTTTCTTTTTTCTGGATCAGAAAGGGTGTCGTATGCCTCTTTGACCAACTTAAATTGACTGGAGAAGAAATCATCACCCTTATGTTTGTCAGGATGGAATTTCGAAGCATGTAATCGGAACGCTTTTTTTATTTCATCTTGGGTAGCATCACGATTCACACCTAATATTTGATAATAATTTAGACCGGTCATTTTCTATGAATTATTAAAGCACAAACAAAATTTAACTCTATTCTTTTTTTTCTATTTTATTATGATTAATCAAATTGTTCTTCAGGTTCTTGTGTAATTGCGCCGTATTACTAAAAACCCAATAAAGACCCAAAAAGAAATACGATGCACCTGCTGAACCAACTCCTCTTCCCATAATCCTGTCTAAATTGTCAGGTTCAGATAGATGTGGTGGCGCAAACTGTAAGAATAGCAACAAAACACCAGTAGTAACACCTGTTATGACAAAGAAACCAACAACATATATGAAAAAATTCAGAACGAATTTAATGAATACTTTTCCAGTAATAGAAGTCCCTGCAATTTTCAGGATGTTGTTTTGAATTCCAGAAAAAAAACTTTTGAGTTTTTGTACCATAGTTAAATCTTCTTTTAAAGCTGCATCGCTTTAGTTGTGCGCTAACGGCCTGCGGTTTGTGCTGCCGGGCGATCAATGTCAAAGTTGAGCAATAACTGTGAACCGGTCAGCACGAAACCGTTGTTAGCTACCCGATCAGCGATTTAGATATTGTCGATCTCCTTATTGACTTTAATGTCTACCATTGTTTGTCGCATTGATTGCCACTCACCAAAAGATAGGAGACCAACTTTAACAATTTTATTTTTTTCATCCATTGTAATTTCAGAGAAGAAATCGAAAAGCTCATATTGGCTATTAAGATTAAAAAATACAATGAGTTCATTTGCCCATAAATAGCATTCGGATTCTGTAGAGTTTGCATAAATGAAATTTTTAGTCTTGTCTGGATCTGTTTCTGATGCTAATAAGATTGAAGGTATGTCAACAAATCCACTTTCATTATTTAAAATTTTTCTAAGTGTTTCAGCAGTATTTGAAGAAAGATTAAGATCGGAGAAGTAAGGCAAAGAAGATATATGAGCCCTCCAAAGCATGGAAAA
>JASCXY010000351.1 GCA_030012235.1 Balneolaceae bacterium ANBcel3
GAAAAGCAGGCGGAAAGCGATACTCTTTTTTCCTTCGCCCAGGGATTTACCCTCAAAAACATCAAAAATTTCAACGCTGTTCAGGCTTTTTCCTGCGATCTGGAACATACTCTCCTTGATATCACCTGCCAGAACTTCGCCATCTACGACCAGGGCGAGATCGAATTCAAACGGCGGAAACTTTGAAAGAGGAACATACGTCTTTTTCTTTCGCTTTTCTGCCAGCTGTTGCAAACGATGGAGATCCAGCTCGCCATAGAATGCCGGAACATCCAGATCGGTTTTCTTCTTCCATTCTGAATCCACTTCCGTTAACCATCCCAAGACCGCACCTTCGCCCAAACTTTTCTTTGAAGGCCGTTGCTGCCGAACGGAAAGAACCAGCCGGTCATCGGAAAGAGACCATGAGATATCTTGTTCTACATCCAGTTTTTTCAACAGAACGGTTACAAAGGCTTTCAGGTCGAACAAATCATAGGAACGAGGTGTCGCTTTCCAGTGCTCCTCATGATTCTGTCCGGCAATGCCGATCAGTAAATGGGTGGATTCGTGGATATCCTTAATCCAGGTACCGCCGCCCGGTTCTTTTCTAAAGATATTTCCGATCTCGAAAAAAGCGACTCCGGACGTTTTTCTGTTAAAATTATAGGCCGCAGACCGCAGGAAACCATATAAAAGATCGGGCCGTAATAACGCCTGGTCTTTCGTGATCGGGTTCAGCGTTGCTACCACATTTTCTGGTCCCCCCAGCATTTCCAGCAGGTTTTCCGGAAGCAGGCTGTTGGTATAAATCTCGGTTAATCCGCAGGCAATGGCGGCTTGCCGGACATGTTCAGTGAAGCTTTCACGGAAGGGCACCGGCTCCGGACTTGTAATATTTATACTCTCAGGATCAGGGATGTTGTTGTAATCGTATATACGGGCAACTTCTTCGATCAAGTCGATTTCACCATGAATGTCTGGCCGGAAAGAAGGAACGGTGCACGTCCAGCCTTCCCCGGATTCCGTGAGTTCAAACTCCAGTTTATTAAGAATATCTGTTGCCGTTTTACTTTCGAGAGATACACCCAACATTTGATTCAGCCGGCTGTGCCGAAGCTGGATTTCTTTACTAATCGGTTTAACCGGATGGATATCTGCCATTCCTTCGATATCACCGCCGCATAACTCCAGAACCAGTTCAGCACAGCGAAGAGCAGCATTCAGGGTAATCTCAGGGTCAACACCGCGCTCAAACCGGTAAGAAGAATCTGTTTGAAGGGCCAGTTTTTTAGAAGATTTTCGAATGCCGGCCGGTTCAAACCAGGCAGATTCTATAAGAATATCTTTGGTCGATTCGCTAATCTCAGAATTCAGGCCTCCCATGATACCGGCCAGTGCGATGGGCTTATTCTCGTCACAGATAAACAGTGAGCCCGCAGGAACCTCGCGTTTGGCCTCATCAAGAGTAGTGAACGGGGTGCTTTTATCAAACGAACGGACGATGATTTTTCCACCATCCAATTGGTAATAATCAAACGCATGAAGAGGCTGCCCCAGCTCATGTAAGACAAAATTGGTGATATCAACCACGTTATTGAGCGGCCGCAGGCCGATGGACAGCAAGAGTTGCTGAAGCCATGAAGGGGATTCCTGCACCTTTACGTTCCGGACAAGAATGCCGGCGTACCGGTGGCATTTGTCGGTGTCGTGGATAGCTATCGTATTTTCCGGCAGGGT
>JASCXY010000352.1 GCA_030012235.1 Balneolaceae bacterium ANBcel3
GCACACTT
The DNA here is from genome assembly GCA_030012235.1 of Balneolaceae bacterium ANBcel3. Lineage (GTDB taxonomy): Bacteria > Bacteroidota > Rhodothermia > Balneolales > Natronogracilivirgulaceae > JASCXY01. Next base: position 9 of record JASCXY010000352.1, read on the forward strand.
GGGAGCTTATGGTTGCCATGCAAACGAACTAACCGACTACCTCAATAGTATACAACCCAAAGTACTGATCATAAACGGTGATTTACTGGACATATGGCAGTTTAAAAAATACTATTGGCCTGAGCAGCATATGGAAGTGCTTCGGTGTTTGTTGTCCTTTCTGTCCAATGGTACAGAGATCTATTACCTCACCGGAAACCATGATGAAATGCTTCGTAAGTTTTCTCCATTTCACCTGGGTAATTTTCATCTGTTGGATAAACTTGTCCTTGAAATTGACGGAAAAAAAGCATGGATTTTTCATGGTGATGTTTTTGATGTAACCATGAAGTATTCCAAGTTTATTGCAAAACTGGGTGGAAAGGGGTATAACTTTTTGATTTTACTAAACAAGTGTATTAACTATATCACACAAAAAACCGGTCATGGGCGCATGTCCTTTTCACGCCGAATCAAAAACAGTGTGAAAAGTGCCGTAAAATTCATCAGTAATTTTGAGCAAACAGCTACCGGATTAGCCATGGAAAAAGGGTACGATTATGTCATATGCGGACATATCCACAGGCCCAACATTGAACATTTTGAAAAAGACGGAAAATCTGTTTGTTATCTGAACTCCGGGGATTGGGTGGAACACTTAACCGCTCTTGAGTACAAAGATAAAGAATGGAGCATCTTTCGATATCCGGAACTGGAACTACTCCTGACCCCTTCCGACTCTCCTTCTCAAAAACCGTCTGAGCATGACAACCATAGTGTGAAAGAACTCCAACCAACTCCATCGGACTTTATTTTTAATGACATCACTATCAAAGAATTGTCCGAGGTAATTCATAAAAACGGAAACGGAACCTATTGAGCATGAAAATTCTATATGGCATACAGGGAACAGGCAATGGTCATGTCAGCCGGGCACGTTCATTTATTCCGAAATTAAAAGAGGTCGCTGAAATTGACGTTCTGATCAGTGGGAGTGCCTCAGAGATGCACCCTGGTGTTTCGGTTTCCTATCAACTGCATGGATTGGGTTTTACTTTTGGAAAAACTGGAGGTATCGATTTCATTGATTCGTTCAAGAATTTTCGCCCGTATACTCTGATAAAAGACATCAGACATCTTCCTGTTACAGCCTATGATCTGGTTATCAGTGATTTTGAACCCATTTCAGCCTGGGCGGCCAAAAGAAATCAAATTCCATGTATCGGATTGAGCCACCAGGCAAGTTTTTTGTCAAACCGTGTTCCACGCCCGGAAAAGAAGAATATATTTAGTGAAGCGGTCCTAAAACACTATGCTCCCTGCACGCATCCTATTGGATTTCACTACCGTGAATATGATCATTTTATATATAGTCCGATAATACGAAAAGAAATCCGTGAGCTTAGAAATATGCAAGCAGCTCCGAACAGTTCGAAAAGAGAACATATCACGGTGTACCTTCCTGCTTACAAAGACATCTCCCTGATTAAGCGCTTTCTTCAGATTTCGTCTGTAGACTGGCACATTTTTTCAAAAAAAGCTTCCTCCTCTTTCTCCATTAATAATGTCTACATCAAACCCGTGAACAAGACGGCTTATGAACAAAGCCTTGCTACCTGCCGGGGCGTCATCTGTGGTGCGGGGTTTGAGGCTCCCTCTGAAGCCCTTTACCTTGGAAAACCATTGATGGTTATACCCATGAAATGGCAATATGAACAACAGTGCAATG
>JASCXY010000353.1 GCA_030012235.1 Balneolaceae bacterium ANBcel3
TTCTCCGTTTTTATCCGGAGTTTTGAGAGAGGTGATAATTCCTCCAAAAGGAGTCACTTTCATGACGATACCGGTTGAACTGGTCAACGTGTATATATCCACTTCCTGTCCATTTGACAGGGTTCCGAACGATGCTTTTTCCAAACCCGCTTTAGAAGCTACAGGCTCTTCGGTTGTCTGGCTTCCGTTTTCAGAACAAGACATCATACCCAGAGAAAGTATTAAAAGAGTCGTACCCAAAAGGTGTATACCATGAGTTTTCATAGTTGATTGAATTCGTTTACATTTAAGTTATTTAAACCACTTGCCTTGCGTCCAGCTATCAAAAAACTGTGACGGCTTAAAAAAATCGAACGGTTCCCCTTCCACCGTTATACGGACAGATAAACGCTAAAAAAATGCTTTCAGTGATTACGTTTTGATGTGTATATGTGATTAAAAAAGTGAACCCGCATGGTGAAGAATGATACTAAAATAGTCTGTCAACTTTATTCGGACAAATATAATGGCTTTTTTCAGTATGAATGGTTATTCAATACAACTTCAAAAGTTCTCGTACTTCTAACCGGCTGTCATGATAAAGAACGGGGTTGTCTGATAAACTTCACCGCAAAATGTTAATGCCGTTTATGTAGTCAGAAAAGTATTAAAAATAAAAAGATAAATATAAAGGAACCAATCGGTTATTATAGTCGCCGGTTGGGTTGGTAAAGCTTGCTTCACTACCACTGCATTCAGAAAAATTGCCAATGAAATAAGTGTAGCCAATACAACTCTAAAATGCAAAAAAAAATGATGTGAAATTGATGGTTAAAACGTGGGAGAAGTCGTTACCGGGGGACACATTCATCTGTGGAATGCACGTTTACTCTGCAACTGTACCATTCAAAAAGAAGCACCTTTCAAAAGTATAGATGTTTTACGGGTGATTTGCTTATTATTATTCAGCATGATGGTCTTTTAACGATACTAACTAAAGCATGTTTCGATACCATGGACGATGAAAAAAATACGGAATCCCAGGCAACCGGCGGAAAAAAGTTTAGTGTTTACGAGAGGATATTTATTCCTTTGTTTATCGTTTTTGCAATAATCGCTCTTATCGACTTCATCGTCATTGATCAGAAGCTCTATCATTTGACCAGAGCTGTTGGTTTTGGTCTCTTCGCCTACGGAGCGTACAAAAACCATCCACTGGCAGGTGGGGCAGGCGCCGTTTTTGTAATCGGATCATTGGTTGCAAAGTACGTACTAGGCTAACCAGCATTTGGGGGGGACGAGCGGTTTTTCTCGATGACATGTTACGTAAGTCGTGACGCAGGTGAATTGTAAGCCAAAATGTATGTCGCCATACACGTAGCAACGGATTATACGTTGCTACTTGGTTTAAGGTTGTATCTTTATAAAAAAACAAAAGCCGCAAGACACTGTTTATAAGCATCATGCGGCTTTGTTATTGTACCGCCGGCCGGAGTACAACCCTATTCATACGCTTGCATTTAATTTGTGCTAAATGCACGTAAAGTGCCTGATTATTAGCAAATAATGAGTATTTGTTGTAAGTTCAAAATGAGACGAACACGAAAAATGTTACACCATTGTTACACCATTCTTTTTGAGCTCAGGACGGTGATACAGGGGAACGCAGACAATCGCAATGCTTATGACAACTCGATTCCATTTCTATTTAAGGACAGATCGGAAGAAGGCAAACGG
>JASCXY010000354.1 GCA_030012235.1 Balneolaceae bacterium ANBcel3
CCGACATGGCAATACTACCGGTGGAAGACTTGAAAATGAAATGCTCAAAGCCGCTGTTGAGCTTCTCATTACTACCGGTGATTCCAGATTTGCTGATGCCATTAATGAACTTCTTCCGGAAATTGAATCCTCATTTATCCGTTCCGGCGGAAACGCATTCATGCTTATGGCAGCTCTTCCTCACATGGACGATGCGTATAAATCCAAAATGGAGGAACTGACCCGTCAGTACAGAGAAAATCTAAGGGAAGCAGAGAAAGAGAATCCTTTTGGAGTCCCGATTACCCGGGGTGGATGGGCCGGAGCCGGTACCGTTATCGGATTTGGTATCAATAATTATTGGCTCCACAAACACTTCCCGGATATTGTTGAAGCAGAACTGGTCTTCAGGGCCCTTGACTTTATCTTCGGTACGCATCCGGGTTCCAATTATTCTCTTGTTTCCGGAGTAGGTGCCGATTCTCAAACCGTCGCATACGGTATGAACCGGGCGGACTTTTCGTTCGTCCCCGGCGGCATTGTCCCGGGTATGTTAATCTTACCACCGGACTTCCCTGAAAACAGAGATAACTGGCCGTTTTTCTGGGGACAAAATGAGTATGTTATTACGGTAGGCGGCAGCTATATGTTCCTCACTAATGCAGCCAGGTCGCTTTTGAATGATTAGTAATCTTGTTTTCTTCAAGAAAAAAAGGGAAGCCAACATCCGGCTTCCCTTTTTTTATCGTTTTTTAAACCTTCTTGGCAGATCAGAGAACAAGAAAATCATAAAACGATAAGACAGGTCATTCTTCTGTGCAATCTATATGGTTATATCAATTAGTTGCACTATTTAGTTAATTACTGTTTCCTGATAAAACCATGTATCATTTCGCCCATGCACGTCCCTCTGCACTACGCCTCCATTCATAATATGCGTCCATGACCCATAGTGATTCTTCGTCAGGAACAGGGCCGGTATAGGCTGTTGGGCCAAGATACATGACCACCGGATCCTCGCTGGTAAATGCCGGCCACTCCGGAACCCCTTCTCCGTTTGGATGTCCATACTTTGCAAAATTAGTCCAGTAGGTGGCCATTACATGTGATATTTCCAGATCCGATGAAGAAACTCCGGGATCTTCCGCATCCAAGGTCATAAATACATAAGGGACATCCACTCCATGGGGAGTACCGTGATCGGCTTGAGGTGAATCTTCGGGATATTCGGGATGTTGATCAAAATAATAGAGAAAAACGGGGGCTTCTCCCGTCTCTGATTGTAAACGTGCCCATGCCCATGTTGGCCATCCAAAGGCCGCATCACGCATCAGATTTCTTGCACTTCTCGGAACGGATTGTTCCCCTGGCGGATAAGCTTCCAAAAGAGCATCGGCATAGGGGCCAAATCGCGTTCTTACCCCTTCGATATAAGCTTCCGGTGAATTTCCGGGAGAAAAACTGAGGCCTTCATCTGAGTTGTAACCAATAAGTACAGGGACATCGTTATAATTACCTGCTTCATAGAGCCGGTATTGATCATCCAGAATCACATATCCGTCCACGATGGGCCATCCTCCGGGCATCGTCCAGCCTTGCGGAATAAGTTCTTCCGCCTCCAGTTTCCGAAGTTCATCCACCGAAGAAAGACCTAAGCTTTCTACATAGGCAATGCCATCCTCTTCCGCCTGTTTCAGCGTTT
>JASCXY010000355.1 GCA_030012235.1 Balneolaceae bacterium ANBcel3
TGGATGCCGAAGAACTCCAGATTTGGACCGATGTGGACGGCGTATTGACCACCGACCCACGAATGGTGAAAGAAGCGTTTTCCATGAACGTGCTTTCGTATGAAGAAGCCATGGAGCTTTCTCATTTTGGCGCTAAAGTCATCCATCCGCCCACCATAGAACCGGCTATGAGCAGAAGTATTCCAATCCGGATTAAGAATACACTGAATCCCGCTTTCCCGGGTACCATTGTCGGAAAGAAAGATGAAAGCAGAGAGCATGTAATCAAAGGAATCTCATCCATAGACCATATCGCTCTGATCCGGATACAAGGAAGTGGACTTGTCGGTATGGCCGGGATCGCACAACGCATCTTTGCTTCTCTTGCCGCAGGAAAGATTAATATTATTCTGATTACCCAGGCATCGTCGGAACATTCGGTTTGCCTTGCTGTTAAGCCGGAAGATGCCTCAAAAGCACGTACGCTATTGAAAAAAGAGCTCAAACACGAGCTTGCCATCCGGAAAGTGGCCGATATCGTGATTGAAAAAGACCTGAGTGTCATTGCAGTGGTTGGAGAGAATATGCGACAGACTCCGGGTATTGCCGGGCGGGTATTCCAGGCGCTTGGAAGAAGCCGGATTAATATATCCGCCATTGCTCAGGGTTCATCAGAGCTCAATATCTCGGCTGTAATTGACCGGTCGCAGAAAAGCAAAGCTCTCAGAGTGATTCATGATGCTTTTTTCTATGGAGCACGAAAAACGGCGCATATTTATGTGATTGGAACCGGACTCATAGGAAAGCGCCTCATTCAGGATATCTTTTCCAAGTACGACTGGTTTCTTAATGAAAGATTTCGTGATCTCAGAATCAATGGAATCGTAAATACACGCAATATGATTCTTGCAGAGAATGGGATCGATGGACACAACTGGGAAGAAGCTCTCAGGAGTTCGTCCATGAAATCGGACTTTAACCTGCTGCTGGATCACGTACAAAAAAATCAATCGCCCAATACCATTTTTGTAGATGCAACGGCCAGCGAGGACGTTCCTTCGTGGTATGAGCGATTTCTCAATCAGGGAATCGCTATCGTGACTCCCAACAAGAAAGCCAATACCCGGTCCGCAGACTTCTTCTGGAACTTGTCGGAGCTTGCCAGAGATAACGACACAAACTTTCTCTACGAAACCAATGTGGGTGCTTCACTGCCGTTCATTCAGGCGATAAAAGACCGAGTTCATTCCGGAGATCCTATCGTTCGTATCGAAGGAGTGTTTTCAGGAACTCTAAGCTATCTGTTTAACGAATTTGACGGAAGCCAGTCGTTTAGCGAGCTCGTTAAAGGTGCCAGGAAAAGCGGATATACCGAGCCGGATCCGAGAGATGACCTGAACGGGATGGACGCCGCCCGAAAATTGCTTATTCTGGCACGATTGTCAGGAAAAAAATGTGAACTTTCAGATATCCAGGTAGAAAATCTGGTTCCAAAAGAACTGGATTCTTCGTTGGATGTGGATACGTTTCTGGAGAAGCTTTCGAAGTACGATGAAATCTTTGAGGCCCGTCGTCTCGAGGCGGAAAAAGAAAATAAAGTATTGCGTTACCTCGCTGTAATGGAAGACGATACCATGGAGGTGAAGCTGACTCGTGTAGATAAAACCCATCCGTCCGCCAATCTGTTTGGTTCAGAGAATAT
>JASCXY010000356.1 GCA_030012235.1 Balneolaceae bacterium ANBcel3
TGTTTTTTGCCAGTTGCCTCTTTTGTAGTTGCCCATTTTCAGCAGGTAGTTGCTTCCGCTAATGTAAGGTTTGCTTGAAAACAATCCGCCGTTGGCAAACGGGCTCATTCCGTGGACATTAGGCACCATGACTCAGTCGTAGGCGTCGACAAACATCGTCATAAACCACCTGTATACTTCGTCCGGATCAAATTCGCAAAGCAACATGAAGTTGCTGATCACCATCAATCGTTCAATATGGTGGAGGTACCCATATTTTAATGCTTTTCGGATGGACTGGTCAAGTGGCTCAATTCCGGTTTTACCTAGCCAGAACACCTCGGGTATTTTTCTTTTAAAGTCCCAGAAATTTCGAGTACGTGCTTCTGAGCCTTTAAGTACACAGACGGCCCTCATGAATTCTCTCCAACCAACTATTTGACGAATAAACCCTTCCAGTGATGCAACGGGTATGTCGTTTTCTTTTGCATATAAAAAAGCGTCCTTCACCACTTCACCGGGGCTAAGCAAGCCGGTATTAAGTAGCGGGCTCAGGACACTGTGATGCAAAAAAAACTCTTCGGAGAGAATCGCATCTTCGTAAGGGCCGAATTCTTTAAAACGTGAAGAAAAAAAGGAATGTAACCATGCTTTGCTTTCCTGAAAAGTAGTTGGATAGCGAAAATCAGTTTCTATAGATCCGTAATTCGCAGAAAAAGAACGCTCCGTGTATGCTGAAGATTCTTGATAAAAAGGATTTAATGGCAGAACAGGAATTGCAGGTGTTTTTTTTGATTTCGGATATTTGAGACGATTCTGTGCATCGTACGTCCACTTTCCTCCGATCGGTTTGCGGTTTTTGTCTAATAAAATATTTCGTTTCTTTCGCTGATCTTTGTAGAAATCCGTCTGAAAAAACTTCTTTTGATCCAGGAAGTACTCTTCTATTTCAAACTTCGTATTCAAAAAGAGGGGACTTTCGTATAGATGAGCAACTATGTCCGCACGTTGAACCTCCCTCTAGATTCTCTCTTCCAGCCATTGGTCGACGGGGTCTATATAATGTATATGCTTCACTCCCTGACGTACCATCTCAGGGATAAACGTACGTATGTCGGATATTTTTTCATCCGCATCTACATAGACGACGGTGTATCCTTTTTTCAAGAGATATGCTTCATAGCCTTTCATTGAAGCACGCTGAAAGGCGATTTTCTGTTTGTGAAACGGATACTGATGAAAAAACAAGTATTCTTCTATCAGATAAAGGGTCTGACAGTGTTTCAGCAGGGGGAGCGTCTCAAAGAGTTGATGTGGAAAAAGAATTCCGATACTGGTCATGATGGATCTTTCTTGGTTACTTGCCCATAACATTAAGGTTTAGTCTGTCGTTTCCCTTCTTGCACAGTAAAGCCTGTCATCAAATTAGCTGCAATAATCACGCTTTTATTGAAAAAGAGGAGTTTCGTTTGTATTGTGAATACATGGTGCAATGCCTGTTGCAACCCTTTTAATAGTCCAGTGTCGTTACAGATGCAACTAAAATAAACCCCAAGCCCCCGGCCTGCCATGATTAGATCTTGTCTTCTGCTTCTTAAACTTCTGTTGCTTTTAAACAGTTCATCCTTTTCACAAGTTCAGTATCAAACACACGAGTATCATATCGATTTTTCAGGTGAAGGAACGGAGTTTGTCAATTAC
>JASCXY010000357.1 GCA_030012235.1 Balneolaceae bacterium ANBcel3
TGCATACATACGGTTTATCGCCTCCCCTTATTTGACGATACGTTTACCGATTAGAAATAACCGTACAGTGCCGGCCATTAAAGCTGACATGAAAATCCCCTGGAAACTCATTTCAGGCAATGAATGACCCAAACAAACATCCCCCTTTTTTACCTTTGTGTCCCGGTGTATGTATACCAGGATACCTAACGTTCTCTTATGGTGCAGATACCAGCACGATATTTTGCGCAACAAGCCCTTTGTCGTTTTCTACAAGATCAAACTCAAAAATCAACTCACGGCTTGGGAGAAAGCTTGTATCAAAATCAGCTTCAAACTGAGAGACATGCGCAAACACCGTCTTGTATGGTGACTCCGCTGATCGGGAGTCCGTTATCCACAGTTTGTCATTGATTTTTGCGAGATAGCGCATAAATCCATAACCATCACTGTGAGAGAAATCATAGCAAACCCCACGAACGCGTGAACCTACACTTCCCCACTCATACGGCGATTTAACAGGTAATAAACCGGGAATGGTATATCCGGAAACATACAGATCCACCTGACGTTTGAGCCCACTGTCCATATTATCAAAACCGATCGCTTCGACACGACATCCATTATCCTGCATAGCATTGACAAGGCGGATGAATTTATCGTTATGGGTCAAGAGTACCAGTCGATCCAGCTCACCAGCCTGAGACATAATGTCTACAGACATGTCTACATCAACAGCACCCTGAGAAACGATTTCACCGGTATCCGGATCAATAAGTCGATCTACCGGGTGTTCTATTACTTTGTACTGAAAGTCTCTCAGGACTTCACAAAATCGTGTGGTTTTGGCCTGATAGCTGTCATCTTCTCTTGCACGGCTGCGGTCATAGGCAAGATATACATTCAACCGGGCAGCCTGGCTGCCATCTCTGCCTGCAAATTTTCTTAAAATATCATAGCGCAGGCCATATCCACCGTTCATTGTAACACTTACTGCGTCAACATATATCCCGTATTTTCCCATAATAATAGCTCCTGAAAACTGACTGAAATTAATAACGTTACTTAAAGCTTTGGCTTAATAATAATTGAAAAGTACTTTTCAATACTTGCTTCTCTGAGAGATTACAGCCGGCTTAGTGTGGCTCTGATTCATAGAAAACATCAACCTATATACAAACAACCGTCTTTTATCATTCTTCAGCCTGCACTATCCTCTCAGAAAATCTACAAACGGTGGTCAGGAACGTTGTCTTTGTTCCATCCACCCTGCTAATATCAATAAAGCCAAACTTACTACGAATAACACCATCTTTGCAACAAAAGGTTCAAAAAAATCCGTACCAAATCCTCTTCCAACGGAAACAATACTCCCGGAAAGAATTAAAATGAAGATATTCTTCCAAATTTTATACGGAACCGGATAAATTCGCCTCACTAACAGATACATCAGTCCCGCCATGGTAGCAAAACAGGCCAATGATACCCAAACCGCCCCCTGCATTCCATAGACAGGAACCAGCAGGCTGTTCCCTATGAGGGTGATCAATGCGCCCGCTATAGTTATGGCGGACATATACCACATTTTTTCTTTGATGAAAACCCCGGCCATAAAATTCAGAAACCATCCCTGGAGCCAATAGGCCATTAGAAGCCATGGTACAATATAGAGCCCCATCCAATACCGGGAATCTATCAGA
>JASCXY010000358.1 GCA_030012235.1 Balneolaceae bacterium ANBcel3
CGTTTTTTGCCAGTCGCCTTTTTTGTAGTTGCCCATTTTCAGCAGGTAGTTGCTTCCGCTAATGTAAGGTTTGGTTGAAAACAATCCGCCGTCGGCAAACTGGCTCATTCCGTAGACATTAGGCACCATGACCCAATCGTAGGCATCGACAAACATCGTCATAAACCACCGGTATACTTCGTCCGGATCAAATTCGCAAAGCAACATGAAGTTGCCGATCACCATCAATCGTTCAATATGGTGGAGGTATCCGTATTTTAATGCTTTTCGGATAGACTGGTCAAGTGGCTCAATTCCGGTTTTACCTTGCCAGAACACCTCGGGTATTTTTCGATTAAATTCCCAGAAATTTCGAGTACGTGCCTCTGAGCCTTTAAGTACATAGAGGGCCCTCATGAACTCTCTCCAACCAACAATTTGACGAATAAACCCTTCCAGTGATGCAACGGGTATGTCGTTTTCTTTTGCATATAAAAGGGCATCCTTCACCACTTCGCCGGGGCTAAGTAAGCCGGTATTAAGTAGCGGGCTCAGGACGCTGTGATGCAAAAACACCTCTTCGGAAAGAATCGCATCTTCGTAAGGGCCGAATTCTTTAAAACGTGAAGAAAAAAAGGAATGTAACCATGCTTTGCTTTCCTGAAAAGTAGCTGGATAGCGAAAATCAGTTTCTATGGATCCGTAATTCGCAGAAAAATGACGCTCCGTGTATGTTGAAGACTCTTGATACAAAGGATTTGATGGCAGAACAGGAATTGCAGGTGTTTTTTTTGATTTCGGATATTTGAGACGATTCTGTGCATCTAACGTCCACTTTCCTCCAATAGGTTTGCGGTTTTTGTCTAATAAAATATTTCGTTTCTTTCGCTGATCTTTGTAGAAATCCGTCTGAAAAAACTTCTTTTTATCCAGGAAGTACTCTTCTATTTCAGACTTCGTATTCAAAAAGAGGGGACTTTCGTATATATGAGCAACTATGCCCGCACGTTGAACTTCCCTCTGGATTCTCTCTTCCAGCCACTGGTCAACGGGGTCTATATAATGTATATGCTTTACTCCCTGACGTGCCATCTCAGGAATAAACGTACGTATGTCGGATGTTTTTTCATCCGCATCCACATAGACGACGGTATATCCTCTTTTCAGGAGATATGCTTCATAGCCTTTCATTGAAGCACGCTGGAAGGCGATTTTTTGTTTGTGAAACGGATACTGATGAAAAAACAAATATTCTTCTATCAGATAAAGGGTCTGACAGTGTTCCGGCAGAGGGAGCGTCTCAAAGAGTTGATGTGGAAAAAGAATTCCGATGCTGGTCATGATGGATCTTTCTTGATTAATTGTCCAAAGCATTAAGGGTTAGTCTGTCGTTTCCCTCCCTGCACAGTAAAGCCTGTCATCAAATTAGCTGCAATAACCACGTTTTTTTTGAAAAAGAGGAGTTTCGTTTGTATTGTGAATATATGGTGCAATGTCTGTTGCAACCCTTTTAAAAAGTCCTGTGTCACTGCTGATGCAACTAAAATAAGCCCCCGGCCTGCCATGATTAGATCTTGTCTTCTGCTTTTTAAACTTCTGTTGTTTTTAAACAGTTCATCCTTTTCACAAGTTCAGTATCAAACACACGAGTATCATATCGATTTTTCAGGTGAAGGAACGGAATTTGTCAATTAT
>JASCXY010000359.1 GCA_030012235.1 Balneolaceae bacterium ANBcel3
TCGAAAGTGATCCGGCTGGATGAATCCAGATGCCCTTCCGGAGTATGGGACTCGTTTTCATAGTCATAATCAGGCCAGATCATGGGTTTTCTGCAACAGGGATCATTGGCACCCCACATTCCGGCTTCATCGCCGTAGTAGATCATCGGCGCGCCCGGACAGGTAAACTGTATGAGCACCATCAGCCGTTTAATTTTTTCGTGAATCTCCTCCGGTTTTGTACCATCGTATTCGGGATTCTGCGCCTTCGAACGGTTATAGTAATCCCACCATCTTCGTCCGCCTCCGATATGGCCGTTTTTTATCCTGGAAGAGACCCGGTCGGTATCGTGTGAGCTTAAAAGATTCTGCATACTTTCGGTAACGGGCAACGGATAGGCATGCATCAGTTCCGTTAAACGCTCACCAAACTGCGAGGCGCTCAGGCGTTTTTCATCCCAAACAAAAAAGTCATTGCAGGCGAAAGTGAAGTTATAATTCATGACCGCATCAAACTCATCCCCTTTCAGATAAGGGGCGGTTTTCTTAACCGAATCAATGACTTCAGCGACCAGATATGCTTCCGGATTTATAGAGCGGACATGGGTTCTCCAATCTTTCCAAAAAGGATGCTTGATGCAAAACGCCACATCCAGGCGCCAGCCATCAATGCCCGCAAAGGTGTCACCGTTGTTGCAGGGATCCATCCAGCGGCGCGTGATGGCATAAATATAAGATTTAGGTCCGCTTACAATTCCTCTCCGGTCCTGTTTCAACTCCGGAAGTTCATTGAAGCCCTCCCATTTGCGTACATGAAACCCTTCCCTGAAGGGTGAATCGGGGGAATAGTCCTCTTTTTCGGCCCAGGAAAGAACATCCATCCACTCTTTATACGGGGATTCTTGCTGGTGTTTAAGAATATCCTGATATACCCAGCTGTTGAGCCCCATATGGTTGAAAACTCCGTCCAGGATGAGGTACATTCCGCGGTGATGCACTTCTTCGATCAATAAAAGCAGCTGTTTATCGGCGTGGGTCCACTGCCAGGTGTCCGGATTGGCCGGATCTTCTTCTGAAATAATTTTGAGGTCGGCTTCCGGATCGGGCCCGAAATAAGGATCTACATGATGATACGAAACGGCATCGTATTTATGGTGCGACGGAGCATGAAACACCGGATTCAGATAGATGCCCCCGGCTCCCAGATCCTGAATATAATCCAGTTGATCCAGAATTCCCTGTAAATCACCACCATATCTCCTGCGCTGAATATTGAACCAGATATCCTTGCCGTTCTCTTTTTCGTAAGGCTGAAGCGCATACCAGTCCGATTCCCACGGATGCTGTTCAAAAGGCGACTCCGCATCATGAGGCCACGCGTTTTTCTGCGATGCCGCATCGGGAGTGTTGTTCGGGTCTCCGTTTCTGAATCGTTCCGGCATAATCTGATACCAGACGATGCCTCGTGCCCATTCCGGAACGTATAAAGAGTGTTCTTTTTTTGCCATAAAAATAGAGGATTGATACAAAGAGAACGCCTTGTTGCGATAAGTTTTTAAGGTTGAGGTTCCGGGACGGCCATGACCGGATCCACCCTCAGAACTCCACCCATCAAATCTACAAAAACGAGTGCTTGTACCCTAATTTCCTCTGTATTTCTGCGGTTTAGCACCCTGTTTCTTTACTGTAACATA
>JASCXY010000036.1 GCA_030012235.1 Balneolaceae bacterium ANBcel3
AAAACGTGGTTCAGGAACACGGATGGGACGGCGACTGGTATATTCGTGCCTATGACGACTTTGGCAACAAAGTAGGCAGTAACGAAAACGAAGAGGGGAAAATCTTTATCGAAAGCCAGGGCTTTTGTTCCATGGCCGAAATCGGGGCTGACACAGAGATGCCACGCCGGGCACTGGATGCCGTGGATGAGCATCTGGCAACCAGGTATGGCATTGTTCTTCAACAGCCCGCATTTTCAAAATATCACCTCCATTTGGGAGAAATCAGCTCCTACCCGGAAGGATATAAAGAAAATGCAGGGATCTTTTGTCATAACAATCCCTGGATTATGATTGGTGAAACCAAAATCGGCCGGGGAGACAAGGCGTATGATTACTATACACGCATTGCTCCGGCATTTTTGGAAGAAATCAGCGATTTACACCGTACAGAACCGTATGTGTATTCACAAATGGTGGCTGGAAAGGATGCGAAAACACACGGGGAAGCGAAAAACTCCTGGCTTACCGGTACCGCTGCATGGAATTTTGTTGCCATTACCCAACACATTCTGGGCATTCAGCCTGGTTTTGACGGGCTATGCATTGACCCATGCTTCCCATCGGATTGGAAAGGGTTCAAGATTAGCCGCCGGTTCAGAGGGGCGCTTTATGATATTACGGTAAAAAACCCGAACGGGAAAATGAAGGGGGTTACCGAAATGCGCCTGAATGGAGAGAAATTGGCTGGAAATATCCTGCCTCCACAGCCTGAAGGATCCAAAAATGTAGTGGAAGTGACCCTTTGATGATACAGGCTGCATAAGCAGCATTGGAAAACATCCTAAAAGGAGCTGTTTCTTCGTATGGAAGCAGTTCCTTTTTTTTTCGGAGGGAAGGCCATTGCTTTTGGATCGTTGAAAAAGTCATTTTCCATGATGCTTAAATTGCTATTTTACAGAAAGAAGAGTTATTGAATATTTCAGGGTGTGATCAGTTGCATATGAAAACTATTGATTTGCCGGAATTTCGGGTAGCCTTGCCGGACTGGATCGAGTCGTTCCTGCCGGAGCCGGATCACGTGTATTCCTCGGATGAGGAGAAAATGAATTTGGCGATACGACTGGCGGGGGAAAATATCCGACATGATAGCGGCGGACCGTTTGGTGCTGCGGTATTTGACAAAAACACGGGAAAACTTATTGCTCCCGGAGTAAACGTGGTGGTTCCGTCGCAATGGTCTGGCGGCCATGCGGAGGTGATGGCCCTGGCATGGGCACAAATGAAACTTAAAACCCATGACCTTGGGGCAAATGGCATGCCCTATTGTGAGCTTTTTACCAGCACCGAACCCTGTGTTATGTGTCTTGGGGCCTCTATTTGGTCTGGTGTTCGTCGGGTGGTATGCGCCTCAAGAGATGAGGATGCCAGAGGTTGTGGCTTTGATGAAGGCCCAAAACCCGGTAACTGGAGGAGCGAACTCGAGAGCAGGGGAATAGAAGTGACACAGGATATCCTCAGGGAAAAAGCGGTAGATGTGCTTAACGAATATGTTCGCCTTGGAAAACCCGTTTATAATGCCCGCCAAAATAAGCTTAAATAGCGATTCCTTTGATGGTTTTGCTCATTTATGTTAACCTGTTCCCGGGGGTGTAAAAGTACATAAAGGCTGGGTATAAGCCGTAAAAAGATGTTATTTCAGGAGAAAAACAAAAACAAGAGGCGTATATTTAAGGTCTGATGAGCTTTTTATTGTTTGTCGGTCATAATATTAACTAAAAACGGATCAGAGATGATATATCGCAGGCTTGGTAAGGCCGGTGTGCAGGTCAGTGCCCTTTCACTTGGATCCTGGCTCACATTTGGCAAACTCATTGATGATGCGACGGCAGAAAGACTGATGCATGTCTCCTACGATAACGGCATCAACTTTTTTGATAATGCCGAAGCGTATTATTTTGGAAAGTCGGAAGAAGTCATGGGCCGCATTTTGAAAAACAGCGGATGGGACAGAACCACGTTTCTTGTATCCAGTAAGGTGTTTTGGGGTGGTGAATTACCCAATCAGACCGGCTTAAGTAAAAAGCATATTTTTGAAGCCTGCCATGCTGCATTGAAACGGCTTCAGGTGGATTATCTGGATTTGTACTATTGTCACCGGCCGGATAAAAACACTCCGATGGAGGAAACGGTTTGGGCCATGCACCAGCTGATTATGCAAGGCAAGGTGCTGTATTGGGGTACTTCTGAATGGAGTGCTCAGGAAATTATGGAGGCTCATGCTGTTGCCCGGTCACATAACCTGATTGCTCCCGTAATGGAACAGCCGCAATACAATATGATCATGCGGGAAAAGGTAGAGGTGGAATTTGCCAAACTGTATGAAGTTACCGGACTTGGAACGACTACGTTTTCACCACTTGCTTCGGGATTGCTTACAGGTAAATATAATCAGGGAATACCTGAGCAGACCCGCTTCAGTGAAGAAGAACTGGATTGGCTGAAAAAACTGGTTCTTACTCCTGAAAATATCGAGAAAGCACGCAAACTTACCCGTCTGGCTGATGAGCTGGGCCTCTCGCTGACACGCCTTGCCATTGCCTGGGTATTAAAAAATCCCCGTGTCAGCTCGGTGATTCTTGGAGCCAGTAAGATTTCTCAGCTGGAGGAAAACCTCAAAGCGGTAGAGGATCTGGAGAAACTGGACAGCGACGTAATGGCTCGTATCGAAGAAGTACTGGATAACAAGCCGGAAGCGCCTCTTTTTTAGAATTTTTTTGTGATTCTTTTGTGTTGTCTTTTTTTGCCGGCAGTCAGCTTTGTGTTTGGCTGCCGGAAAGAAAGGCTAAAACTAATCCCATCCTGATTTCACAAATAAAGTAAAATTTCGTACCATTGTATTTAGTCGGTAAGGTGTAATCAAACAGGTATTTTCCAGGGAGTTAGCCTGACAAAAGGCTTATCCCGGTGACAGGCTAAACGGTATTTGGCTTTTTTGAAGTTGTAACAGGTCATGCTGTTTCAGTCCGGATACGTAATAATTCATAGGTTTTTCCAAATCGGTATACCAGAATGAGTCCAACGGTGTCCTTGTTTTTTATTGTTTTATCTCTGTTGCTTCTGGGTTCCTTTTTTGTCATGATCATTGTTAGTACGATCAGAAGAAAAGGAAAGTGGGGAATCAACCTGAGGTCTGTTCGTTGTCCTTCGTGCGGAGAACGTATTTCCAGTGTCAGGGCACCTTCAACATTTCAGGAGGCCATGTGGGGTGGAGCTACCTGTATGAACTGCAACTGCAAAATGGATAAATGGGGAAACCGTATAGATCCCCCCGGTAACAATTAAACAGAGAAAGAAAGTGAATCAAATTTTTTCGGATCGAATTTCAGATGTTCCCAAGTCTTTTATCAGGGAGATCCTGAGTACGACATTACATAAAGATGTCATTTCATTTGCCGGAGGATTGCCCAATAGAAATTTTTTTCCGGTAGAGCAGATTAAAGAAGCATCACAAAGGGTCCTGGATCAATATGGAGCCGACGTGCTTCAGTACAGTATGTCGGAAGGACATCTGCAGCTCAGGGAGTGGATAGCAAAACGCTATAAGGAAAAAATGAACCTGGACGTTCATCCGGATCAGGTTCTCATCACTTCGGGGTCACAGCAGGGCCTGGATCTGGTAGGTAAAATTCTGATTAATGAAAGAGATCATGTGGCTATAGAAGAACCGGGATATCTGGGAGCCATTCAGGCGTTTTCCATTTACCGGCCGACATTTGAGCCGGTGCCCATGCATTTTGAGGGGCTGGATACAGATGTCCTGAAAGAGGTCATCCAGGGTAAAAGAATCAAAGTACTGTATACGGTTCCCAGTTTTCAAAACCCCTCTGGAATATCGCATACGGATGAAAACAGGGATGAGGTGGCAAAGATTGTATCCAGTCGGCAAACCATCCTTGTAGAAGACAATCCATATGGGGAGCTATGTTTTACAGAAAAAACACATAAAAGCTATTATACCAGGATTCCGGATCAAACCGTTTTGTTCGGCTCGTTTTCTAAAACATTTGTTCCTTCTTTTCGTATTGGATGGCTGGTAGCTCCAAAGGAGCTTTATGACAAATTGCTGATTGCCAAACAGGCGTCTGATTTACATACCAACTACTATGCCCAGTGCGTTTTATATCAGTACCTGTGCGATAACAATATGGATGAACATATTTCAGCCATCAGGGAAAAGTATTTTAACCAGAAAGAGGCTATGATTCGCTCTATTCAAAAACATTTTCCTGAAGAAGTTCAGTATTCGAACCCGGATGGAGGCATGTTTCTCTGGGCGATTCTTCCCGAAGGTATCAGTGCGCACAAGGTTTTTCATGAGGCCATCAAACACCATGTCGCTTTTGTCCCCGGTGATCCGTTTTATGTGGATAAAAAGGATATCAATACCATGCGGCTGAATTTTTCCTGTGTTGATGAACCAACAATTGAAAAAGGAATTTCGACACTGGGAAAAATTTTGAAGAAATATGTGGCTGAGGAGAAAGCCTTTTAAACAACACTCACTTTTTTTTATCCTTCCCGTCTGCATCCTGTTTTCGGGGCTTATATCGGTACATGAGGCCGCTGCTCAGTCAAGAACCGAGGAAGCTAAAGACCGAATGGACGGTAAAAGCGGAACCGTGTCAAATACACTCTCACTTTTATACCATGTGGGAGTTGAGCCCCTGCAGTTCTTTTTCTACTTCAAGCCCGCATATCACAACGAGCCCCGCCTCAGTTACAATCCTTACCCTTATCAGCATACACAGAGCCAGGGAATCCGTAATTTTGAAGAGGCTGGCCGCCGGGGAGTATGGGATGCACAGGCCACGTTTTCTCTTCCTCAGACATCGGTTGCCATGTCCCAGTTATCCGCCCGAATAAAAAGAAACCAGCGATATTGGGGTTTCATATTGGGGTATGAGTACATGAAAGAAGAGAAGGCTCCGTTTGGCATTCATCAGGGAGAATACCTCGCAGAACGAAAGTTTCGCTTTATGCCCAACGGGGACGGAGGCCTACAGTTCGGGATGCGCTCCATTCATATGGATGGAGATGCGTATGTTGGTCCTTCGCTTGGTGTACAAGTAGAAGTGTTCCCGTTTCGCCCGTTTTCACTGGGCTACATGGGCAATGCAACGCATACAAAGCATGCCGATGTTATAAATCACGAACTTCATTTGGGTATTCATATTCACTCCAGCCGCTTCTTTTTCCGCCAGCGATGGCTGAACATAGGGGGAATTCACTTCCGGACTCTTACGGCAGGAGCCGGGTTATACTTTTAACCTCTCGCCCGGTTTATCTTCCTTCGGTGGATATCGCCTTCATAATACGGTTACGAAGTGCTACCGTCGTTTCTTCCGTTAAAGAAAAAGGTTCGATGGAAATCTCGGAATATCCTTTCAGGTCTGCCATACGAAAACGATCGTATAACTCCCTTGCCATCTCCAGATAATTTTCCTGATAGTGGATGATGTGCGAGTGGATTTGCCGCTTAATATGTGTGTCCGGTGCAGAGGCCGTTGCAGCTCCCTGACCGCTTTTTGACGTCCATTCCACATGTGGCTCGCATTGATGCAACAGATAAAGCGTTTTATGGGTATCCTGTTCTGCAGGAACTTCCTCCGGATCCATCCACCGAACGGTTGCATTGGGGGCATAGTGAGTATACTTCATTCCGGGGCTTCTTGGCGCAGCGCCATTTTCATCCACAGGCAGGGGACTGTGGACCCGTACCGGCTTCCCCAGAACCTGTTCAAGTTCAGATTGTGTGACATGACCGGGACGAAGAATGGTGTAGGGCTCTGAAGTGAGATCCAAAACAGTGGATTCAAGTCCATATTGACAGACGCCCCCTTCTATGACAGGGATTTCATTCCCAAAGTCCTGCAAGACATGCTCCGCTCTGGTAGGACTGGGCCTTCCGGAGGTATTGGCACTGGGAGCCGCAAGCGGGCCGGATTCTGCAATCAGGCGCAGTGGTACAGGATGATCGGGCATCCGAACAGCAACCGTTGGAATACCGGCCGTTACGATATCAAGGACCTCCGGTTTTTTGGGAAAGATCAGTGTCAATGGTCCCGGCCAAAAGGCTTCGAACAGTTTTGTTGCGTCCTCTGAAATCGTAAGTACAAGAGAATCCAGCATATCAGTAGAGTTGATATGCACAATCAGTGGATTATCCGGCGGGCGTCCTTTGAGAGTAAAAACACGTGCTATGGCATCCGCATTCCAGGCACTTGCTCCAAGTCCATATACCGTTTCTGTTGGAAAAGCAACGACTTTCCCGTTTCGTAATGCTTCAGCAAATCGGCTGAGCGACTTTTTTGCCATTTCAGAACCCTTATTTTCCATTCTGTTAGTGTGTAAAAAGTAAACGTCAGCCCTGAGACAGGGCGGCAACGTGTTCGTTTGGATCTGTTTCTGTTTTACGCGCAGGCTGTATATCCATTAACAGCTGTTTTGCCGATTTCGGGTCAGGGATAATCTGTATAGCAAAACGAATAGACTCCTTTTTTTGTATAAGCTGAAATTTACCCGGGCGGAGTTCTTCCAGCCGGGAGAGTATATGCTGAAGCCCTCCCTGGTCAAAAAACAGGGCGCCCGAAGGAGAAGAATGAGCCGGGCATTCAATCCACATTCTGTTTGAGCGAATGATTACTTTGGTAAGCAGTAACTGCGAAGCAAGGACTTTAATTTGGGCGGCCTCTATAAGCCGAATGGCCGGTTCAGGCAACGGGCCAAACCGGTCAGCAATTTCTTCCTTCCATTCATCGATCTCTTCCAGTGTGTTTGATCCGGATAACCTGCGATAGAGATTCAGGCGCTCTACATTATCGTTTACATACCCAGAAGGGAGCAGGGCAGAGTAATCAAATTCAACCGTTGTTTCTGTTTTCTCTGCCATATCGGGTGTACTGTCAAACAGGCCGGCAAACTCGGAAGACTTTAGCTCTTGTACGGCTTCATTTAGAATTTTGTTATACATCTCAAAGCCGACTTCGTTCACAAACCCGCTTTGCTCGGCACCCAGGATGTCACCGGCTCCCCGGATGTCAAGATCCCTCATGGCAATATTGAAACCCGAGCCCAGGTCAGAGTACTCTTCAAGAGCCAGCAGCCGTCTTCTGGATTCGAGAGTAAGCGACTCCAGGGGAGGAGTTATGAGATAACAAAAAGCTTTTCGGTTGGATCGTCCGACGCGTCCACGTAACTGGTGAAGCTCTGACAGTCCGAATTGATTGGCCTGGTTTATGATAATGGTGTTGGCATTGGCAATATCAATACCATTTTCAACGATATTGGTTGAGACAAGAACATCAAAAGAATGCTCATAAAAGTCGAGGATAATCTTTTCCAATTGACTGCCGGTCATTTGTCCGTGTGCAAATTGAACCCGGACATTGGGAACAAGATTACGGATCATTCCGGCGGTTTCTTCGATATTTTTAACCCGGTTGTGTATAAAAAATACTTGTCCGCCCCGATTCATTTCCTTGGTAATAGCTTCCTGAATGAGCTGAGGGTTAAAACTGTGGATTTCTGTTTGAACCGGCTGTCTGTTGGGAGGCGGGGTATTAATGATGCTCAGGTCACGGGCTCCCATTAATGAAAACTGCAGGGTTCTTGGAATGGGTGTTGCTGTCAGCGTGAGAACATCCATCGATGCCCGGAATTTTTTTAACGCTTCTTTCACAGAAACGCCAAACCGCTGTTCCTCGTCCAAGATCAAAAGGCCCAAATCCTGGAATACGACGTCTTTGGATGCGATACGATGCGTACCTATCAGGATGTCAATATTTCCTTTTTTGGTCCGTTCAAGAATCTCTTTTTGCTGTGCTTTACTACGAAAGCGGGAAATAACCTCGATGTTGACCGGAAAATCCTTCATCCGGCTTTTGAACGTTTTCCAATGCTGATCGGCAAGTATCGTTGTTGGAACCATCACAGCCACCTGTTTTCCGTCCAATACCGCTTTGAAAGCAGCTCTTACAGCCACTTCGGTTTTTCCAAAACCCACATCCCCGCAAACCAGGCGATCCATGGGGGTATCGGTCATCATATCCTGTTTCACATCTTCAATAGCCTGTGCCTGATCGGGAGTTTCTTCAAACATGAACGAAGCTTCCAGTTCTGTTTGCATGGACTGATCCGGAGAAAAGGCCCATGCCTTCTGTGATTTGCGTTGAGCATACAGCTGGATCAGTTCCCGGGCAATGTCCTTGACCCGTTTTTTCGTTTTTGCTTTTTTCCGGGCCCATTCTCCGGACCCCAGCTTGGTGACTTTCGGAGCGGTACCGTCTTTTCCCGAATATTTCTGAAGCTTATACAGGCTGGAAACATTGACATAGAGAATGGAGTCGTCTTTGTATCGCAGTACAACCGACTCTTGTTCGGCTCCGCGTACATGGATCTTTCTGAAACCGGCAAAAACCCCGATACCATGATCTACGTGTACGACGAAATCGCCTATATTTAAATCCTGCAGCTCTTTGAAAGAGATGCCGCCACGCCGGGGCCGCTGTTTTGTTTTCGGCCGGTGGTACCGGTTGAAGATCTGGTGATCGGTATATACAGCGATTCCCGCCTCAGGCAGGATAAATCCCTGGCTTAATGAGCTCACGGCAAGCCGGTATCGGAACGGTTCGCCGGGTTCACCGAGTAATTCTTCAAACCGGTTTCTTTGACCTTCGTTATCGCAAAGGATCCAGGTCTCAATATTCTGATCAGATAACTGCGCAAGGTCTTTACGCAATAGCTTGATCGAGCTGTTAAACACCGGTTGAGGGCGTGCATCAAGACGGAAGTGGTAGTCGGCCTTCTTGTCCGGAACAGAGGTTCCGGAGTGTAGTACCGAAAACCGGTGTAACTGTTCAGGAAGCTCCTCGGGATGTAGAAAATGAGCCTCCGGAGATTTTAACGAAGACATCGGTTCATCATCCGGGTTCGTTTCTTCGTCAAGGGCTGTTTCGGCCTCATAATACAGGCGTTTCAATTCGAGGAGGGTGCCGGGATAATCGATCAGCCATACCGGGCTGTTGTCGGGAATGAACTGAAAGATGGATACTTTCTCTGTATCCTGGACACGTTCCATATTCGGGATCAGTCGAATCTGGTCCAGGAAGGCCACGGAGCGCTGAGAGTTGGGGTCAAATTCACGAATGGAGTCAATTTCATTGCCAAAAAACTCAACGCGAACAGGATAATTACCGGAAAAAGGATAGATGTCAATAATACCGCCGCGACGGGCAAACTCTCCGGGTTCATTGACAAAGGTGACCGACTGGTAGTCCTGATCAACCAGCTGAGAAGCAAGATTGTCGGGATCCATTTCGCTGTTTTTTTTCAAATGGACCGACAGAGCGTTAAAGGAACCGGCAGAGGCCACTTTATCGAAAAGGGCTTCTGCGGAAGTTACCAGAATGTAGGCAGAGGTTTGTTGTATTCGATCAAGGATATCAGAGCGTTGTGCTGAGATGGTTGTATCCTTAATCGCCCCTTTTTCAAAGGGTTTTAATCCTCCCGGAGGATAATACAAAGCCTGGGCACAGTCCAGCGATTCAAGATCGGAATAGAGACATTGTGCCTGTTCGGTATCAGGAGCTACCACGACCTGAACCGAAGACTTGGCAGCCATTTCAGCTATAGCCAGGGAGACACTTGACCCGGAGAAGTGTTCCAGCTGGATAGTAGAGCCCGGTTGTAGAAAACCGGAAAGCGAACGAGATGAAAACGATCTGGAAAAGACCTGCGCAATCTGCTGCAGCGACATGAGTGAACGTAATTAAATACGAATGGTTATATCCTCGTAAGATAAGAAAATCAGCTCTTTTTTACTACCGGAGACGAACCTTTTGCAAAGGAGATCCATCTTATGAAAGATCGATTCGAAAGAGCCAGCGATCACATAAAAATGCGGTAAAGAGCAGAAAAATTCCCCAGGTAAGAAGGTTTTGATGGCGGTCAATATACTCGTGATAGACAATTTCCTCGAATTCGGTTCTTTCGAGATCATCGATTTCTCTGTATACCTGGCTCAGAGAGCGGTTGTCGGTTGCCCTGAAATAGCGTCCGCCTGTACTTTCTGCAATAGTACGCATCATATCTTCATCAATTTCGATACGTATTTGGTGATATCGTGTACCCCGGATGGGATCGTGCACCGGATAGGGGGCTGTACGGGCGTCACTGCTGGCACCGATAGTATAGACCCGGATTCCAAACGTAGAAGCCAGTTCTCCGGCAGTCAGCGGATCAATTTCGCCGGCATTATTTTCACCATCCGTTAGTAGTATAATAACCCGGCTTTCCGCGTCGCTGTTCCGAAGCCGGTTAACCGCAGTAGCAAGCCCCATTCCAATGGCGGTTCCGTCCCTTGTCATGCCGAGGTCGACCCGTTCGAGTTGTTTTTGGACAAGTGCATAGTCCAGTGTAGGGGGAACGAGGGTAAAAGCCTCTCTGGCAAAGACGACCACGCCAATACGGTCGGATTCTCTGCGGTCGACAAATTCAGAGGCGACATCCTTTACGGCAATAAGGCGGTTGGGCTGCATATCCTCTGCGAGCATGGAAGAAGAAATGTCTATAACCAACATGATATCTATTCCCTCAACCAGTCGTTCGGTATACGTTTGCTCTTCTTGTGGCCGGGCCAGCGCCGTTATGATAAGGATGACCGCAATGAGCTGCAGGATAAAACCGGCAAAGGCACCATAGGCTCTCCAGTTACCCCGGATACTATCCAGGTCGGTCAAGTCGGAGTAGGTCATAAAAGGAAGCCAAAGCTGCTTGTAATAGCGGTATTGCGCCCAGAGGATGCCGGGAATGAGAAGAAGCGCTAAAAACCAATAGGGATTGTCCCAAACCATAGGTCAATTAATTAGATTGCTGTTCCTTATGGGCAAGCTCATGTGCCTGTCGCAACTCTCCAACCCGGTAAAGATCCTTGGCAGATACTTTTCCCGCCAGGTTTTTGGCATGTTTAATAATGGTCAGACAGGCATTTCTTGACGGCATGTACCGGGCGAACTTTACGAGGTCTGCTTCCTGCAATATGTGAGCGGTAAGAAGAATCGCTTCTTTGTCGAAGGCTTTTCTCTTAAGCTGCTCCACTACTTCGGATGTAGTTGATTCCAATGCCGGGAACCCGTGAACCCGTTCGTAATAATCTCTGAAAACGATACTGAGTCTGGAATAAAAAGTTTTTAGGTCAAACGGGTTGGCCTGCAGCATGCTTTCAATTTCCAGAAGCTCTTTCTTCAGATCGTTGATAGGATTACGAAACGGAGGCACCGGGATAATTTTTACTTCTTCAGTAACGGTACGGCCAAACAATCGCTCCCTGAAGAAATAGAGCAGAGCCAAAATGACAAGAAGGGCGATAAAAAGAGACAGATACAGAATGCGGTTGTTGTATAAAAAGGTGAAGAGAGGTTTTAGGGGCTGTAAATCTGCCCGGTCATCTTCAACCCGGCTTTTATAGGTGAATCCGGCGGGTGGTATAATCATTCGGAGAGTATCCCTTCCCCGGACGAAGGCAAGCTGCATTTCCGGAAGTTGGGCGATGTCCACGTCGAAAAGCTGGAGGTGGTATACGAGGCTGTCACCGCCGCTGATCGAATGGCTTTCCTGCTTTCTCAGAATAAAATGATCCTGAAAGACGGAGGTGTCGGGATAAATGGTTTCAGAAAAGTGCTCTGTATCCGTAATACGAATGCTGTATGTAAACACATCTCCTGTTCCAATCGTATCAGAACTGATGGATTGAGCCGCTCTTTGTGCTTCCGCCAACAGCGGAAAAAAGAAAAGCAGGCCAAGAATCAATATGATACGTTTCAGGTACATGCGTGTTAAAGGGTAGTACTTGGAAGGGTTAATACCGGCTGCTGCGGCGTTTAAAAAAGGTCATAATGGGTTCAATATACGATTCATTGGTATGAAGATTAATGGAATCGATTTGATGCCGGATAAACAGTTTTTGAAGGCGTTCCAGCCTGAAGCGTTTGCGCTTGGCGTACTGTTCGCGGACGCTGGAATTGCTGGTGTCAATAATCTGAAAACGCCCGCTTTCTGCATCCCGCAAGGGAACAAGCCCCATGTCAGGTAACTCTTTTTCCAGGGGATCTTCAATGACCATGCTGATCAGGTCATGTTTACGGTTGGCGATTCGTAACTGCTTTTCATAACCGGAACCCTGAAAATCACTGATAAGTGTAAAGATGGATCGTCTTTTAAGCAATTTATTCTGATAAGCAACGGCTTTAGCGATATCCGTACCGGTTCCGGTTGGCTCTGTTGTCAGCAGTTCCTGAATTAACCGCAGTACATGCGCCCGGCCTTTTCTGGGGGTAATCACTTTTTCGATGTTATCAGTGAAGAGCAGCAAGCCTACTTTGTCGTTATTTTTAATGGCACTAAAGGCCAAAAGAGCCGATAGTTCCGTTACCAGATCCAGTTTTCTTTGACGTCCGCTTCCAAAATATCCACTGGGTGAAATATCTACGCAGAGCATCAGGATTTGTTCTCTTTCTTCTTCAAAAATTTTTATATAGGGCTCCTGATTTCTTGCGGTCACATTCCAGTCAATCTGGCGTACATCGTCGCCAAACTGATAGGGACGAACCTCAGAGAAGGTCATTCCCCGTCCCTTGAACGCAGACTGATACTCCCCTCCGAAGAGTTCATTTACCAGTCCTTTTGTCCGAATCTCCAGTCTGCGTATTTTCTTAAAAAGTTCTTTTGATATCATGCGCGTAATAATACGGAAGTGACCGATGGTTTTTCAAGGTAATCGGTGCCTGATTTTCAGTATATTTATATTATATCGTAAGCTTATTTTTGTTCCTTGCAGAAGGATCTATATCCATCGGCATGGACTGGTTGTTTAGTAGTTTATTTTGAGTTTGATTTAACCGATATATATAACATACAGGTCTGAGAGTAACTCTCATCGGTGGTTCTCTCGTCAAACATTTTCAAATACGTGTATTTCAACAGAAGCCAAGGTAATAATATCCTCTTTTATTTCAACATTTTCCACGAACAGTTTGAGTATCCATGATTATAGGCGTGCCCCGAGAAGTAAAACTACATGAAAACCGTGTAGCTGTCATTCCATCCGGTGTTTTAACGTTAAAGAAAAGAGGGCATCGTGTTCTCATGGAGAAAGATGCCGGTACAGGCAGCGGCTTTTCAGACGAGCAATACCGGAAATGCGGAGCGGAAATTGTGCCCGAAGCAAAAGAAGTTTGGGCGAATGCTGAACTTATCGTGAAAGTAAAGGAACCTGTACCACAGGAGTATCCGCTTATGAGAGAAGGGCAGACTCTTTTTACTTTTTTTCATTTTGCAGCATCAGAATCTTTAACCCGGGCGGTGATAGAATCGGGGTGTGTGGCGTTGGCTTATGAAACTGTGGAAAAGCCGGATCGTTCTCTTCCGCTTTTAATCCCCATGAGTGAAGTGGCCGGAAAAATGGCCACACAGCAAGGGGCACGTTTTCTTGAAAAACCCCAGGGAGGCAAGGGAGTGATGCTGGGTGGAATTCCGGGGGTAAGGCCGGGCAATGTGCTGGTTCTTGGCGGGGGTATTGTGGGCATGAACGCCTCGCGTATAGCGGCGGGAATGGGAGCCAATGTGACGATCATGGATATCAGTTTACCGCGTCTTCGTTATCTGAGCGAAACCATGCCGGCCAATGTGACGATGCTGTATTCTTCCGAGGAGAATATACGGGCGAAGTTGCCGGAAGTGGATTTGGTTATTGGAGGCATCTTGATCCCGGGCGCAAAAGCTCCCAGGCTGATCACCCGGGATATGTTAGGTACCATGGTACCGGGTTCGGTTATTGTGGATGTAGCCATTGACCAGGGTGGATCGGTAGAAACCTCCCGCCCGACAACTCACCAGGATCCGGTGTATGAAGTGGATGGAATCGTCCACTATGGTGTGACCAATATGCCGGGTGCGGTTCCATATACCTCTACCATCGGTTTAACCAATGCCACATTTCCTTATGTCCTGCAGATTGCCGACAAAGGATGGAAACAGGCACTAAAAGAGAATGCCGAGTTGGTTCCCGGCCTCAATATCGCCTATGGCACCATTACATATAAAGATGTGGCCATAGCATTTGACATGGACTGGAAACCGGTTTCTTCTGTGATGGGATGACAGGAGGAAAGATTATTCCCTGTATGCCAAATGTATTCATTATAGCATTTATTATGGGAGGAAGCGAGGTGTATAAGTAGAGTAAAGACATACAGATAGTATTCTTGTGGGTGGATTGCGTTTTGCTTTTCTTTATGTGTGACAATACGATATTAGAAAAAAATAATTCAATAAAGAGGGTATAAATATAGCGTATTCATTATCTTACCCTCGGAGGAGAGTAAGGTGCGAACCTATTATTTCTCCTGATAAGACGTATTAAGTAAAGAAGAGGCAGTATCTTTTTTTTTGCTCCAAAATATTCAGGTGTTGGAGTCAAGAAGCGACAGACCGCAGGCAAATACATTATTATACACAAGAATCCGGAGTTGAATGGCCCTTCAAACGCTGAGAAAAAGCCTTTTAATGCTTTCATCCATAATAGGGTTGCTATTATTGATCAGCCCTCCACCTGCTGCTGCCGATGAATATACTCCTGTCCTGGTTCAATCGGCGGATGGCGATGAAACGGTGTCGTTTGGTCAAACGCCACAGCCGGGCAATTTGCTGGTCGTAATAGGCGCCAGAGCCGGTACAGGTCAGACTCCTGTACTTGATGGCTCAGGATGGACACGGAGGGTGAATGAGCAACATGGTATATCGGGCATAAGCCGAAGATCACTTGCGGTTTGGACCAAAATAGCCGGAGAGGATGAACCCATTGAAATTGCCAGTAATTGGAGCGGCCAGGTGAGGCTGATGGCAATGGAATATGAAGTTCCGGATCATTTTGTAGTGGAATATAGTGGAAGCAATTCCAGTAATAATAGCTTGATCGGAACAACTTCGCTCAATACCGGCCTGGTAGTGATGCCGGAGGAGAAAGACTATCTCCTTATCGGCGGATTTGCTTCAGCCAGAGCATCCGGAACGGTAAACTGGAATTTATCTGGTGCGAGTGGGCCCACAATCAGCGGGAATCCATCGGTCGCATTCGGGTATGGATCCGACCAGGGGGTAGGAACTACAGGCGCAACGGCATCATGGAGCAATAGTATCTTTGCGACTGTCTCTTTGAGTGCTTTTGTCCTGCAACCACCTCCCGATCCAGGCCAAACACAGCTTTCTGCATCTCCTGAATCCATACCCGCCAATGGTCTTTCAGAAAGCACGATTACCGTACAGGCACGGAACCCGGAAGGCGATATTATTCAATATGGTGGGGCTGAGGTTCATCTCATGACGACGCATGGTACACTAAGCCCCGTTACCGATCACCAAAACGGAACCTATACGGCAACGCTCACCGGAACCAATCCCGGAGTTGCCGTTATCTCAGGGACCATGAACGGAGAGCCCATCGGCCAAACAACGGAGGTGTTGCTGACCGCCGAGCCTTTGTCCGTGGAGGTTGTACAAGTGGCCTATGGTACAGATCAGGGAAGCTCTGAGGAGGCCGTCTTTGGACAAACTCCTCAGCCGGGGAACCTGCTGGTGGCGGTTTCCAGTCACAGATACAATAGAGGAAATCCGGACATTACCGGAACAGGATGGAACCTGCATGTGCATGAACACTATCCGGAGGATAATCAAAGCGATTTTCGAAGGGGTTTGGCCATGTGGACCAAAACCGCCGGGGTGGGAGAGCCGGATACCTATTCGGTGAATTGGAACTGGAGTGACCCCGGCCGGTCGTCGAATCTGATTTTAATGGAGTTGGCTTTACCGGAGGAATGGGCTCTTTCGGACGTACAGCACATCTCCAATAACAATGAACAAACGGCTTCCAATACGCTTTCAACGGGTGCTCTTCCAACCATGAGCGGAGAGTCTTATTTACTGATAACGGGGTTGGGGGCACGTGAAAATTCCGGGTCTGTTGAGTGGGATGGGCAGATTGACGGGTCTTTTCAGAGCCTGTATATGGATGACGGAGAGTGGCCGATAACCACCTCTGTCGGATATGGGACCATCATTGCCGGCGATAATGTCTCTTCAACAGCCACCATGGAGCAAGCAAGCCTGGCAAATACCGGTTTGGTCGTATTTGGTTTGATAGACAATTCGGGTATCGCAAAGAATACTCAGATAACAGCAAATCCCGTGGTGGTTCCCTCGGATGGTGAAAGCCAGACAACATTGACCGTGACCGTATTAAACGGGCAGGGTGAACCTGTTCCCGATATGGCGGTGGAACTGTCCCAGGGATCCGGAAGCTCAGTAATTACTCCCGCTCAAACCCACACCAACAGCGCCGGGCTGGCTGTTTTTTCTGCGGTTAATTCCAATACAGAAACCGTAACCTACTCTGCACTGGTCAACGGCCTTCCGGTAATGGCGAGTGTTTCTGTCAGCTTTTCAGCCCTCAGCCCCCTAAGTCTCCTTGAGTTTAAAGAAATTAACGGTGAAATCTATGTCATCGAATCGTTTGATGAACCAGGGGCATATGACTTTTCCTTTCCGGACGGCGTTACAGAAGCGGAGATCCTTGTTGTTGGCGGCGGTGGAAGCGGAGGAACCAGCCTGGAGTTTGTGGATGCCGGAGCCGGAGGTGGCGGAGCCGGCGGGTTGATCCATCAAACGATTTCGGTTACACCGGGTGAAAATTATCTTGTTCAGACGGGTGCCGGTGGCATCGCTCCTACAGAAGACAATACCCCTGGCCAGAACGGTGAAAACAGTCGGTTTGGCACCATGATTGCCCTTGGGGGTGGCGGCGGAATCGGCGGTGGACCGGCCGGTGGTGATGGGTTCGGGTCGGATGGAGGAAGCGGTGGCGGCGGGCGTGGAGATCCGGGCGGCGCCGGACTTCAGCCTGGCTCAGAAAGTGGTGGATTCGGAAATCGTGGTGGTAATAGCGATGGAGCTCCAACGGGAGCCCCTGCAGGCGGAGGAGGTGGCGCCGGAAGTGCAGGGGGTGATGTATCCGGGTTTTCGGGAGAACAGGGTGGTCAAGGTGGCGCGGGACGTGAACTTGCGATAACCGGGCAATCCATCTTTTATGCCGGTGGCGGTGGCGGAGGAACTGCTCAGGATAGAAATCCACCGGGTGAAGGGGGTATAGGCGGTGGTGGCACCGGAGGAAACGATAACATTGCTCCGACACCGGGAGTGCATGGCCTGGGTGGAGGCGGCGGCGGAGGCAACAACAGCCGTCCCGGAGCTGACGGGGGCAGTGGAATCGTTATTGTTCGATATAACTACAACGAGGTGGCTTCTGTAGCTGCCGGTGATCCATTCATCCCGGAAGGTTCGTACAGAGCCGTAGTGGCAGATGCTCCGGTTCGACTGAAAACAAACGATCACCAAACGTTCTTTGTCAGAGATAACCTGGAATTAAAAGGATCCGCAGAATGGATACTGACTTCTGAGGTTGAAACCGACCAGCTGTTTGCTGGAAACAGCCCGGAAATACGGATAGAGGATAGTGCTGCCATGGTGATTCAGGATGGAGCCTGGCTGGATCTGGAAAACTTTAACGGATCTGTAAATACACAGGGAGAAGGAAGGATTGTTGTTGAAAGCAATGCGTCGTACAGAAACCGGACCGGACAGCAGCCGATGCTGGAGGTTCAACGGTTTTTTAATGAACCAAAAGGTTGGAGAATGCTTGCTTCTCCAGTTTCGGCGGATTATACCTCTTTTGCTTCGGATGTACTTGTTTTGCAGGGTTTTGATGCATCGGATTATCCGGAATTGCAACCCAATGTGTTATGGTGGGACGAAGAAGTGGCCGGAACGACTCTGGAAGGCTGGCAACATCCGCAATCAGCCAATGAAATGATTTCACCGGGCCAAGGTTTCTTTGTGTATGTGTTTGATGGAGCAGGTCTGCCGGGCAATGAATCAGGCTCATACCATGATACGCTTCCGTTTATGGTGTCGGTTTCAGGAACCGAGTCATCGAGCGGAACCGATGCTTTTTCTTATGATGTAAGTTATACGCCAAGGGAGGCCGACAGCAATGATTCCGGCAGCGGGGAGTTTTGGCGTGCCATACCGGAAGGAATGGATGAAGGGTGGAATCTTCTTGGAAATCCATCCGCATCGGCATTGGACTGGGATAACCGGGAGGCCTGGAATACAAGTAATATGGATGAAGTTTTATACATATGGGATCCTGACACAAACGAATACCTGGTTAGAAACAGTAATCAGACAGGATCACTTCCTGATGGCCGTATAGCTCCGTATCAGTCCTTCTGGGTACGCGCGAACGGACCGTCTCCGGAATTATCCTTTTTACCGGATGCCAAGACTCTTGAGCATGCCAGTTTCTACAGAAAGGAGCAGCCTCTGGCCGAGATACCCCGTATACGTCTTAAACTGGAAGCTGAAGGGATGAAAGCGCACACCTTTTTTGATTTTTCTGACAAGGCTTCTATGGGAATTGATCCAAACGATGCATGGTTACTGCCACCACCATCGGACACCTTTCTGCAACTTTATTCTGTGACAGGTGAAAAGGAAAAACCACTGGTCATTAATCACTTGCCGGCACGTTCTGAAAAACCGTTCCGTATACCTTTGGGTGTCAGGGGATACAAAAACGGTCAACCGGTCTCCGGGGTATACCGGCTTGCACTAGACTCCGGAACACAGATACCGAATCACTGGAAAGTGGAGTTGAAGGACCATATCACAGGAGAGAAGGTGAATCTTCGCGCTACAGGAACTCATAAAGCTTCGATAGAATCTTTTCGAACTCCGGCTGTTCTACCCGATATTCGTTTACAACCCATAGAAAATGTCTTCGATGCTGTTGCAGGGGAAGAGGATTTTGATGAATCCGCTAAAAAGAAAAGCTATCAGGAAAAGGACTATCCCTTCACTCTTATTATCACACCGGACGAACTGAAAGAAGGCGAGGCTCCATTACAGCCATACCTGCAACAAAACTATCCGAACCCTTTTAATGCATCTACCATGATCCGTTTTGGTGTTTCTGAAGAGATGCGTGTGAAACTGGAATTATTTGACATTATGGGAAGGAGGGTTCAGGTTCTTGTCGACGGACAAAAAAGTGCAGGAATGTATACGATACCGGTGGATGCGAGGCACCTGGCCAGCGGGGTATATGTATACAGACTGATTTATGGGGGCAATGTCAAAACAAAAAAAATGACATTGATTCGCTGACAAGCCATTCCTTGATGTGATGTAAGTATACCGGTAATGCATTCCTGATGAAACATTTATCGCTGGATCTTCGTACGTTAGATATATGTTAAAAGCGTGTTCTTTTTCTTATCCTGTTGTTTGAAGCAGAATCCGGCCTTGGTTGAATGATTCTTGAGAGCCTGTTTAGGAAAAAAGCATGCAGAAAAAATATGATAACTGAAAAACCAGAGGGAATGATATGGAAACCAATACAATGTTGATTATTGCTTTTGTAGTGATCTTAATAGTAGGCCTGATCCTATTGATTCGAATTCCGATCAGAATTTATAATAAGCTGGTAGAGCTTCGAAATATGTTCAAGAATGCTTTTGCTCAGATTGATGTTCAGCTCAAACGGAGATACGATATTGTCCCAAATCTGGTTGAAACAACAAAAGCCTATTTAAAACACGAAAGTGGAACCCTTGAAGCAGTAATCAAAGCCAGGAATCAGGCACAGCAATTAGAGAGTCGTGTTGCGGAAGATCCCGGAAATGCAGATCTGATGAAAAAGTTTGCTGGTGCTGAAAGCCAGCTATCCGGTGCTCTTGGCCGTCTTTTTGCTATTTCAGAGAGCTATCCTGAGTTAAAGGCCAATCAAAACGTTATGCAGTTGTTCGATGAACTTACCGTTATTGAGCAGCATATAGCGAGCGCCCGGGCACTATTTAACAATGCGGTTACCACCTATAATATAGGACGCGAAATCTTTCCGAATATCATCCTTGCCAATATCATGGGATTTGCTCCGGCGGAGCTGTTTGAGATCACCAATGAAGAAGAAAGGGAAGCTCCGAGAGTTCAGTTTTCCTGAACATCTCAATTGTTGAGTGGGCTTTTGCCGGGTGACCGTTGCATATATTGCCGCAATGCTACTGCATCTATTTAGGCATATACGATAGGATCACTCTGTTCTGTAATCTCTAAAACTATCAAATACCTGAATCATGGATTTTTTTGGTGCACAAGATCGGGCTAAACGGTTTACATGGAAGCTGGTATTGGCGTATACCCTTGCGGTATCGGCCATAACTATTGTCGTATTTATTATTACTACTGTCATGTTCCGCTATCCTGGATTATTTCCCGAAGTGGATACGATTTGGGATCAATTAAAACAACCTGAGTTTTTTGTAAGTGTATTGTCATTGCTGTCGATTATGTTCGGAAGTACCTATTTAAGAATGCATCAGTTAAAAAGAGGCGGGTCTGTGGTTGCCGAACTCTTAAATGGGGTAAAGGTTAATCCATCTACCAGAAATGATAAAGAAAAACAGCTCCTCAATATTGTGGATGAAATGGCGATTGCTTCCGGACTACCGGTTCCAGAAGTTTATATCTTGAATGAAGAAGATGGAATCAATGCGTTTGCTGCCGGCCATACACCGGATGATGCTGTGATTGGTATCAGCAAAGGAGCTTTAAAAAGGCTAAAGAGAGACGAAATCCAGGCGGTCGTTGCCCATGAGTTCAGCCATATATATCATGGGGATATTCTTTTAAATATTCGTTTGATCGGGTTTTTAACCGGGATCATTCGGGTACATCAGATCGGGAAAAGTTTTTTTGCCCTTGGAGGGTTGTTGATTACCTATTTCCTGAAACTTTTCCAGCAAAAGGACGACCAGGATCTGTTGCGTTTTTTTATGAGTATGCTCGTGGTTTTCCTTGTGGGTTTCCTTTTTTTCTTTCCGGTCTATTCGTTGGGATTTGTCTTTTTCATAACGATCGGTGTGGTATTTATGACCATTGGTTATATCGGCCTTATCATTGGAAAAATCCTTCAGTCCTCGATTTCCAGACAGAGAGAATTTCTGGCAGATGCATCCGCGGTTCAATATACCCGCAATCCAGGCGGACTCGTAAAGGCACTTAAAAAAATCGTCCATACGTATTCTGAAGGGGAGTTATCCTCCGAGCGTGCGGTTGAGTTGAATCATCTCTTTTTTGTAAACTCCTGCAAGAGTTACATGGATCGGTTCTTCTCGAGTCATCCGTCGATTCCGGAACGGCTTTATGCGCTTGCTCCTCTTGTTGCAAAATACTCCATGCAGAAACAACAAGAAGAAATCATCCGATATAAAAACAAGAAAATTCAGGAATCGAAAAAAGAGGAAAAAGCTCGAAATACCGATTCCACGGCTACCTCATCCATCCCGATGCCACCTGTCGGAATCCCGGGCATTTCAGATACGATTGGAGCGATGGATGCCATTAGTTCGGAAGTAATACTGGCGATCATAGCTTCTTTAGATACTCCGCAACGGGATACAGCCCTTCGGTTACTTTCCAGAATTCCTGACTCCTTAAGGGATGATGCTCGGAACCCGTGGACAGCAGAGGCATTGATTCTTGCGCTTATGATTGTAAATCAGGACAAGGTTATTCCAAACGTAGTAGAGGAAAAGGGTGGAACGCATCTAATGAAAGAAGTGAAGAGAATCATTTCTGTTCTGGATGCGGATGACCGGGAGCTACATCTTCCTCTTGCGGAATTAACCTTTCCTGCTTTAAAACAAATGAGTCCGGCTCAGTTCAGAGCCTTTAGCGAAATGATGAGAGAGGTTGTCAGAAGCTATGATGGCTTGAGCCTGTTTACGGTTTCATTAATGGTCATTGTTCTGCATCCACTAAAGAAAGTATTTATCCGTGCAAGAGAAGAAAAACCGTTGTATTTACTGAAAGACCTGGGCGCAGAAGTATCATTGGTTTTATCGGCATTGGCCTACGAGTCCGGTTCCGAGCCTGAAAAAGCGTGGGCGGCCGGATACCAAAAAGTAAAAGATTATATCACAGAACCATACAGCTGTATGGCACGTGAAAATATCAAAACAGAAGCATTGGAAAATGCGTTTCTGAAACTTCGGCAAACGGATCCGTTTTCTGAAAAAGTTGTGGTTGAAGCGGTGGTGGAAACCATCGTCTATGACCAGACGCTTACCATTGCTCAGCTGGAAATTCTTCGGGCCGTGCTTGATTCTCTGGGTACACCTATTCCCTTGCTCTCAGCAGGATAACTGAAGGTGCTATTTTCGTCTGGTTGAAGAGGAGGGAGCCGCTTTCGATAATACGTGCTTCCGTTTTTTCAGTACACGGTATGATATGGGAAAGGGCTCAGGCCCGGATGCGATTATGATACACCTATTTTACAAGCAAATGACATGTTTTTTACGTTTTATTAATCAAAAATAGTATTAAAAA
>JASCXY010000360.1 GCA_030012235.1 Balneolaceae bacterium ANBcel3
TGATGGATTTTCCGGGCAATATCCACTCCCCTGGTCTGCATACCTATGACAGCAATATCATCCAATGTATCAAAAGGTTCAACAAACTGATGTGCAAGCCGCATACATGTGCGGTTCAGATCTTCTCCTGTAAGTAGGGTCTGCGCCTTTACCATCTGATATTCAAACGATCTTGCTGGTGCCTGCATGTGCTGCGGCATTTCCGCAACCGGTTCACAAACTGACATAAATTACTACTCCACGAACACTTTGACAACTATTGTTCGTAGAAATAGTGAAGTATTCATAAGATAATGCGATATACTTCGTGGATACTTAATGAAGCAGCATACAATTAATCAGGCGCACAAGAGGAAAAGTATCCGTTTTGTCGTTTTTTAAATACAACATTTACACTTCTATTCCCTGGCTTAAAAAAGCTGTTTCTTTTTTATCTTTTTCTGGAATGGAAACTCCGTTAATTCTGTTCGGTTCGCTATAAAACATTGAATATGAAAACTAAAAAATCTATCCCTCTTTTATCCATTGATTTCTGGAATACACTCGTGGATGCTAAGGACCATGGTGAGTTAAGAAAAAAGAACCGGACTGATGCTATACGGACATTAGCCCTTTCTTATTCCCTTCCTGTCGAAGAAGAAGCCATGATGCAGGCACACCAAGCCGTCTCCAGCCGCTTTGACGAAGAGTGGTTCACTTATCAACGAACCATGTCTTCTGAGAAGCTTGCCGCTTTGTACATACACCATTTAGGGATACCTGCAACGAAAGATGAATGCAAGAGCCTTTCTGTCGCTTTCGAAAAATCTCTTTTGGCCGGTCCCCCGCCCCTGGCTCCCGGTATTCGGGAAGCTCTGGAATATATTTCTCCTTACTACTCATTGGCTATCATTTCTGATACCATGTTCTCTCCCGGCAGCGTTATCCGCTCGTACCTTGACCGTCAACAAATTCTCTCTTATTTCGATGCGTATTCTTTTAGTAATGAAACCGGAGTAAGTAAGCCACATCCCAAAGCCTATGAAACGGCCCTAATAGCTACACATACTAAGCCATCAAACTCCTGGCATATCGGGGATATTCAACGCACCGATATCCTTGGGGCACAAAATATAGGAATGAAAGCTGTTTTATATACCGGATTATCTGACAAGGACAAAGAAGAAACAACCGCCGATTTTATCAGCGGAAAATGGGAAAATATTGCGGATTACCTCGTATCTGAATGCCCTTTGCAATAAGAAACTTCGAAAACCGGAGTTATAATAAATCTTCCCTGCTGATGTCTATCGTCACACAAGTTCCGTTTTCAGAAGAGATATTGAGTTTTCCTCCAATTTGTTCACATAAACCCCGGACAATGGTAAAGCCCAGAGAAGAGGGTTCTTCTTTCAGTGCATCAGAAGAGATACCAACGCCATCGTCTTTGACCTCAATAAGGCATCCGTCTTTCGATTCCTTCTCCTTCATTGTCAGATAGAGGTTACCCGACTCTCTTCCTTTAAATGCGTGCTTATATACATTAGATAACAACTCGTTAATAATGAGTCCGATGGGTATGGCTTTTGTTACATCCATTTCAATATTAGCAGCAGCAACGTGGATTATCACCAAAGACTCGCTATATCCATAGCTGGCTTTTATAGACGATACCAGTTCCCTCAAATACTC
>JASCXY010000361.1 GCA_030012235.1 Balneolaceae bacterium ANBcel3
AGTGACTTTTTGTCGGTTGGTGGGGGAGCCCGGCCCTTGGCTATGGGAAGCGCATATACGGCCATCACTCATGATGTCCTTTCCGGGTACTGGAATCCGGCCGGACTCTCACAAGTCCAAAGTCTCGAAGTCGCATATATGCACTCGGAGCGATTTTCCGGATTGGTTGGATATGATTATGGCGCAATTGCCCTTCCCGTTGAGGGAACACAGGGAGTACTAGCGCTCAGTTTTTTCCGTCAGGGTATCGATGGAATCAAGAACACTCTTCAGGCGTGGGATCCTGAACAAAACCGGCCACGGAGCCAGCCGGAAGATTACATCACCGAATTTAGTGCTACCGACCTGGCAATGTACATCTCCTACGCCAACGCCTTTAATGACACCTGGCACTGGGGATTGTCTGCAAAGGTCATTCACTCCCGTCTTGGTCCCTTTGCTAATGCCTGGGGATACAGTCTCGATGTTGGTGTACAGCGCCGGGGAGAACGGTACTTGTTTGGCCTCATGGTATCTGACCTAACTACTCTGATGAAGTTCTGGACAGTGGATGAATCTAAACTTGAGGACCTGGATCAGTTTATTCATCCGGAAACCGGCCAATTTGAAACCATGCCCACCGGTACCAATGAATATGTTAAACCGTCGGTCAGAGTGGGTATAGGAAGATTTTTTGATTTCGGTGACCTTTCTCTGCTGGCCACCGCGGATACAGGCCTTCGCTTTGAAGGGCGATCGGCCTATTATATCAGCCTGGGAGATGTCAGTTTTGAGCCCAGAGCCGGGGCAGAACTTGGATACAAAGAACTCGTTTTTATCCGCACCGGGATAACAGACATCCTGCTTGATGACCGCAATACCATCCATGTTTCACCGACACTCGGTGCCGGATTTCGGGCCGGCTCATTTACGTTTGATTATGGATTTGCAAGTTTCGCCGGAATCAGTTCCGATCTGGGATTTACTCATCGAATTTCCGTCCAGGTTACTTTATAGCAGGCACTCTATTATTATACTAAAATATTAGTGCTATTATAGATACCTCATGTATCCAATAATTCTTATAACCGGAGCAACCGCTACCGGAAAATCAGATCTGGCTATACAACTGGCCCGGCATTATCAGGCTCCTGTCATTTCTGCTGATTCAAGACAGTGTTATCGTTTTCTCGATATCGGTACGGCCAAGGTTTCGGACTCTATCTTAAAAGAAATTCCACATTATTTTATCTCCTGCCTGAATCCTGATGAATCTACTTCCGCACAGGATTTTTCGCAACGCGCTTCTTCCTGGATTTCTTCCATTAAGTCTGAACAAAAACCAGTAATTATTGTTGGCGGAAGCACTTTGTACCTTGAAGCACTGATTCGGCCCATCGATCCTGTTCCCCCAAAAAATCCGGATAACATTGCTGAACTTGAGCAACGTGCACAAGAATACGGACTGGAGCATATTCGTGAAATGCTTGAAAAAGCCGACCCGGCCTATGCGCGGCAAATCGACGGATTAAATCCGCACCGAATGTACCGTGCCCTGGACGTCTGGATGCAGACGGGAAAACCATTCAGTTCTTTTCATACCAAAACCGCCCTAACCATACCGGAGCATATGCTGGCTTTCGTCCTGCATCAGGATCGGACCGTGTTGCATGAACGAATTTC
>JASCXY010000362.1 GCA_030012235.1 Balneolaceae bacterium ANBcel3
TTCGGGTCCAGCCCGACTTCGACTGGGCTAGTAGTCAAACAGAACGGTTCCGGTAATCGGGGTGTGATACACCCAGTACCAACCCTTCAAAAAGAGCACGAACCTTGTTATAAATCCTTGGTATTAAACGTAGCTAATTGAGGGAAGCATTCAGAAACACGTAGCCGCTTAGTTTTTTTGGCATTGGGAGCTACGATTCAATGTATTTAGATACATATCTTGTGGTAGTGTCATCTAACTTCAAAAGCCTGAGCAAGTAATAAAACACGCTGATTTTGGAGACTGTAAGAATCAGAAAAAGGCTAAAGAATATCAAAAACACAGGTTCAGAAGTAAATTCTAATATTCCGTCCACTACCTGTGAAAATAAGATCAGAAGCAGTATATATATAGAAAATATGATGTTATATGTTATAGGTGTTTTTGAATAAAAAGCTACAATTGCGAGAACGATTAGTACTATGCTAATTAAAGAAATAAGGCCGAAAACCAGAGGTGACAAGTCATGTAAATTGTATAAAAATGGTACTGAAAGAGCCGTCAGGAACAAAACGGTCCACAATAAATATTTCAATTTTTTTTGATAGCCCTCAATTCTGATATCGGGGTTTTTGATATTGTTTATAGAATCAATTATGGATTGTACTTCCCTTTCTTGAAATCTGTCAGATAGCTTCTTTTTCATGAGATCGACATCATTCCCGCATTGCTCATATACCGTTTTTATTTCCTTAATCGAACGTTTAAAATTCTCACTTGGGATTAAAAACAAAGATTTTCGGTACATGATATTTGAAATAAGATGGAGTTAATAACGGCTTGGTACTTTTACAGAAAAGATAGCTAATATTGTCATTTTTTTTATTCAACGAATTATGATGCAGTAATTTGCGGCCAGGTCCGAGTTAAAATCGTCCGTATGACGCCTACTATAAAAAAAACCCCATTGCTATGACCTGAATCTGCAATGAGGTTAATTTTATTTTTTCGTCTTAAAAAAGTATCGTAAATGCGCCCGGCGTACTCCTTGATTAAGGATTACCACCTCGACCGATTTCAACCGTCAACTTGTCCAATACCACACCCGCATCTACCATCCAGACCTGGATGGTCTGCAAACCAGGCGTTTTAATCTCGTGTTCAGTATTCCCAATGGCAGCTGCTCTCAGCGTATTCACATTCCATGCATCCGAATATTCATCCGCATGAATGTCGACAATACGAGGCTCATCACCGATAAGCGAGATTGCATATCGCAAACCAGGGTGCGCAGATGTAATCTTGTGTGTAGGCAAACACTGAGTATGAATTGTCACCGGGCCTATGTTAAAGGCAAAAAATTGATAGGTTAAAGAGGGACTATTGTCCACAAGATGGGCCAAGTCCACGCTCGGCGCAGTTACAGGCTGTATGGTCATGCCGTCACCTGTTGCCGTTGCCTGATCGACCCGACGCCAGCCTGTGCCATCGGCAAGATCATCACGCGTGTCAAAGTCGACGGCGGCTATTTCTACCGTCCCATTATTCTCAACCGCATCAGGTAATAACGCCAGGTCCAGGCCCTCGGGATTAAAGGCGGATAGTTTGACCGTTCTCTCGGAACCTGCCCCCTCAATGGAAATGGATCCGGAAATATTTTCACCGTAAGGCGCCTGCGCCCAA
>JASCXY010000363.1 GCA_030012235.1 Balneolaceae bacterium ANBcel3
CGGGCGATTTCCATTTGGCTGCGCCCTCTCTCAGAGGGATCCACCAAAATCATATTCATAAACCCGGAATTCACGGAACTTGCCGCTCCAAAGCCGGGAGAAGTTACAGAAATCAGTGCTTCCATCTCCGGAATCTCTTCCTGCACGCGCTGAATCATCCGATCCATATGATGATCCATATACTCGAAGGTCACGCCCTCCGGCCCGGATACCGATACCCGCAGGCGGCTTCGGTCTTCGAGTGGAGCCAGTTCACCGGGAAGAAGACTCCAGAAGAACAGGAGTCCGGCACCCGAAATCAAAATAATGACAAATCCGGCCCACCGAAATTTCATAAAACGAGTCAAAAGTCGTTTATACGCCTCATTAAGCGATTCAAAAAAGGGTTCTGTGATCTGGTAAAATCTGTTTTTCGTTTTTCTCCGTTTCAAAATGCGTGAGCAGAGCATAGGAGAAAGCGTAAGGGCAACAAAGGATGAAATAATAACCACCCCCGCCATCACAATTCCAAATTCTCTGAACAGCCTTCCGGTCAAGCCTTCGAGAAAGATGATAGGCATAAAGACCGCGACAACGGCTGTGGTGGTTGCAATTACGGCAAAAAAGATCTCATCGACTCCTTTTAATGCCGATTCAACCGGCTTTTGGCCTTGCTCAATTTTCTTGTAAATATTTTCAAGTACCACAATCGAATCATCCACCACCAATCCAATAGCGAGTACTAATCCCAGAAGTGTAAGCACGTTGATAGAAAAACCGGCGGCGAACATAATAAAAAAGGATCCGATAATCGCTATAGGAATTACGATCACCGGGATAATCGTTGTTCTCCAGTCACGAAGGAAGAAGAAAATGACCATCACAACCAGAATAAAAGCGATGATGATGGTCTGCTGCACTTCCCTTATCGAGTCTCGGATGAACTCTGTCGTGTCGAATCCTATACCGGTAGAAATATCGGCCGGTAAATCCTGTTCTATTTCAGCTACTCTTCGATAGAATTCATCGGTAATTTGAATGTTGTTGGCCCCGGGCTGTGGAATCAGTACTACTCCCACCATAGCTATACCGTCTCTCTTGAGAACGGTTCTCATATTCTGTGCCCCCAGTTCTGCATAGCCGATATCCTGAAATCGTACGACCGTTCCGTTAGACTCTCTGATTACCATACGGTTGAATTCTTCAGGCGTTTCCAGCCGGCTGAGTGTACGAACTGTAAGTTCTGTATAATATCCTTCCAGCCGTCCGGATGGCAATTCGATATTTTCTCTACTCAGGGCATCCGTCACGTCTCCGGAGGTAATGCCGTAAGAAGCCATTTTGATCGGATCCATCCAGAGGCGCATAGCATATCTCTTTTCACCCCAAATGCGGACTTCACTTACTCCAGGTATCGTTTGCAGGCGTTCTCTGAATACGGTATTGGCAATATCGCTTACTTCCAGAATATTTCTGGTGTCGCTTTGCACATTCAAAAAAACGA
Source organism: Balneolaceae bacterium ANBcel3 (assembly GCA_030012235.1). GTDB lineage: Bacteria > Bacteroidota > Rhodothermia > Balneolales > Natronogracilivirgulaceae > JASCXY01. The sequence continues at coordinate 1,484 of JASCXY010000363.1, forward strand.
TGGGAGAAGCATCGGCATCCGCCTTGGATACCACCGGATTATCCACATCCGGGGGAAGCAGGCGAATAGCACGGGAAACCCGGTCTCTTACATCGTTTGCAGCGGCTTCCATATCAATATTCAGATCGAACTCAACGGTGATGGTGCTGCGGCCTTCACGGCTGACA
>JASCXY010000364.1 GCA_030012235.1 Balneolaceae bacterium ANBcel3
CGTCAGCCGTGAAGGCCGCAGCACTATTACCGTTGAATTTGACTTGAATGTTGATATGGAAGTCGCTGCAAACGATGTGAGAGACCGGGTTTCCCGTGCTATTCGACTGCTTCCCCCGGATGTGGATAATCCGGTAGTATCCAAAGCGGATGCCGATGCTTCACCCATTGTTTTTTTGAATGTGCAAAGCGACACCAGAAATATTCTGGAAGTAAGCGATATTGCCAATACGGTCTTTCGGGAACGCCTTCAAACCATTCCGGGAGTGAGTGAAGTCCGCATTTGGGGTGAAAAGAGATACGCTATGCGTCTTTGGATGGATCCGGTCAAAATGGCTTCTTTAGCCATCACCTCCGGAGACGTGATGGATGCTTTGAATCGGGAAAATATCGAATTACCATCCGGACGACTGGAAGGATACTACACAGAGCTTACGGTCCGGACTCTCAGCCGGCTGGAAACGCCTGAAGAATTCAACCGCATGGTTATCCGGGAATCCAATGGAACGGTCGTACGATTTCAGGATATCGGCTATGCAGAACTGGGAGCCCAGAATATGAGAACCGTTCTCAAGAGAGACGGTATAGCTATGGTGGGAGTGGTACTGATTCCACAGCCCGGGGCGAATAATATTCAAATTACCGATGAATTCTACCGGAGAATAGCTGAAATAGAACAGGATTTACCGGCTGATATTTCTACAGGGATTGGATTCGACACGACGGAGTTTATCAGAGACTCGATAAGGGAAGTGCAGCAGACCATCATCATTGCTTTTATTCTGGTTGTGATGGTCATTTTCTTCTTCCTTCGTGATTGGAGAACGACGATTATCCCGGTGATTGTAATTCCTATAGCGATTATAGGGTCGTTTTTTATCATGTTCGCCGCCGGTTTTTCTATCAACGTGCTTACCCTTCTGGGATTAGTGCTCGCTATTGGATTGGTGGTGGATGATTCGATTGTGGTACTTGAAAATATTTACACGAAAATTGAGCAAGGTCAAAAGCCGGTTGAATCAGCTTTAAAAGGGGTAGACGAAATCTTTTTTGCCGTAATTGCAACCACCACAGCCGTTGTCGCGGTCTTTATGCCTATCATCTTTCTGGAAGGGCTGACCGGAAGGTTGTTCCGAGAATTTGGGATTGTGATGGCGGGGGTGGTTATTATTTCATCCTTTGTAGCCCTTACGCTTTCTCCCATGCTCTGCTCACGCATTTTGAAACGGAGAAAAAAGAAAAATAGATTTTACGAGGTCACGGAACCCTTTTTTGAATCGCTTAATGAGACGTATAAACGACTTTTGATTGGTTTTATGAAATTTCGGTGGGCCGGATTTGTGATTATTTTGATTTCGGGTGCCGGACTCCTGTTCTTCTGGAGTCTTCTTCCCGGTGAACTGGCCCCGCTCGAAGACCGAAGCCGCCTGAGGGTATCGGTATCCGGGCCGGAGGGCGTGACCTTTGAATATATGGATCATCATATGGATCGGATGATTCATCGCGTGCAGGAAGAGATTCCGGAGCTGGAAGCATTGATTTCGGTAACCTCTCCCGGTTTTGGAGCGGCAAGTTCAGTGAATTCCGGGTTTATGAATATGATTTTGGTGGATCCATCTGAGAGAGGGCGCAGCCAAATGGAAATCGCCCA
>JASCXY010000365.1 GCA_030012235.1 Balneolaceae bacterium ANBcel3
CGCCATTTCTGCGGCCGGGCGTCAAATATTGAAGGCCAGCGAGAAACCAGAACCGGTCCGCAGGAAATGGTTGTTATAGGGCGCAAGGTATTGTTTATTTTGAGAAAATAACTTGATAGATCGTTGCGATTGCAGCTAATGTGCCAACAATTGAAAAGATCCACTTCCAAATCAACGGAATGCTTTTATTCTTAACAGATTTAGTTTTATTTAAATATTTCTTTGTCAAATAAGCATCGTTTGTTGATACTGTTTGCAGTAAACTAATAGCTCCTTTTGCCAATGTTGTACTGTCATTACTTCCCCCATCTTTTGCATCTCCATTTCGAATAATTTTTCGAGCCAAATTGTTCACTTCAGACAAGGTCATATCTAATTCATTTGCTATTTCATCTGTATCTACAATTCCGTGTTTATAATTTTCAGAAATATATTTTAAAATAGTGTGGATCTTTTCATTTTCAGTCATTTATGTTAAGCTCCTTTGAGTTTCTTCTCAATGTTGAGTATTCTCTTCTTTAAATTATCGAGCTCTTTATCCTTAACAAAAGAAGTATATAATTTAGCTACTGTCAGCTCTTCTTTTTTTCTTCCCAATTTACTTAAGACAATTAATAAACGTTTGAAGTTAGCGGGCGCGTCAGTTCCATTTTCATAGATGTTACTCCAATAAATTTTGGCTGCTTCTTCAAGTTTTCCCTCTTTTTCCAACTTTTCTGCTTTTTGATAGACAGGAAAATAGCCCAATACATCCTGCGAAGTTAACTCTTGGGCTTTTTGCGTTTGTCCTTTTTTAATTAATGCCTTTGCTTTTTCATAATTTGATTCAAATTTTCTTTGATTATCAATTCTCTTATTTCGAATAGTTGAAACCGCTTTATCGAAATTTATATCTGCTAACTGATCTAGCTTAACATTTTCCACTTGAAATGCTTGTGCTTGTGATGGGAGTTCATCTATTGATTTCGAATTAATTTGATGAGTTTTCTTTTCTTTCTTTCCAAAAATTTTCTTAAGAATGCCCATACATTTCAATTAAATTTTAAATGATTACCTGCTTTCTCTAACAATGAAGCCGATTGAAATAAATACCAGCCTGAGAATAGCCAACGAGCTGTTTGCTGTTGAATTCAAATCCTGCAAAATTTTGTCACCCGGTTTTGTTTCAAGAACCGAATAGTCGTTAAATTTTAATTCTCAATGCGACTCTTTAAATCAGTTAAAAAATCAGAAACTACTTTACGGTTAGGTTCTTGACCTAAATTACTTCTCACTGTAATTATTGTTTTTCCCCCTTCTTCAATTATTGTAACATTAACTTTGTCGCTCCAAACTCGAGCACTACCAGGAGTTTCAGCTCTAAAAAATCCAGCTGCACTGTCTGAATTTTTTACACTCCAATTCCTTTCAGCTGCTACTTGAATTGCAGTTCTATAGGCATTCTCAAACGATGTATTAATTTCAATTTGTTGTGTTTTATTTGCTTCTGCATTCTCACCAAAATTTTCAGAAACAGCACAACTAGAAATTATGAAAGCGAGTATGAGGGCAGTAAATAGGAACCAATTACTTTTAATTATTAACATGAGATTTATGCATTATGAGTTTTAGAATAATGACGACTTTTATTAAGCCCTATAACGG
>JASCXY010000366.1 GCA_030012235.1 Balneolaceae bacterium ANBcel3
AGCGGATTTCAGGCTGTCCACGACCTGAGCGGCTCTTTCCGGATGAAACGCGGAGTTCAAATGATCACACATCCGGTTGATGAAACGGTGGAAAAACTCCTCGTTTTCCAAAAGATTTCTTAATAGCAGATTGGGCCATTCCTGGTTGGTTCTCGGATTCCGTTCTGCGATAACCCAGTCCACCATATCATAATTGGCATTGGTGTAATACCCGATCGACCGATCCACATCATACATAAGCCACCGCCAGCGTCCATCTAGCCCTTTCGGAGCATTTGGGTTATACGGGGCGTTGTACCTCCAGAAATCGATGTTGTTATGAGGCCAGTCGTTATTTCCATAGTAAATCTGCGCACTATAGTAATCCAGGAAATTATCCGTATCCATCAATGTTTCAACATGTGCCATATTGGACGGATCGGACAGATCATTTTGGGATATGAAGGTTACCATAGCCTGGTAGTGGGTATTGCGTCCCTCTTTCACTTGTGCGTTACTTGTAAGTAGCTCAATTTTGGACTCCTCGGCTCCATACACCCGCTCGAGATAATGCCGGTCGTATCGTTCACGAATATTATGAATTCCCCAGTACTCTCCGTTTATGAAAACGACGGAAGGGCGGTATGCCTGTGTATCCACATTAAAATGGCGCACCAATGACTGCGCTGCCGCGTCCATAAACATAGTTTGGCCAAAATCGTTTCCTGAAGACCGCAATATGAGGCGATTATAGTTGTCGTATGGCAGCTCCGGAAAGACCGGATAGTAAAATCGGTTGTTTCCATAATCGCTTCGGGCATAAAGGCGAAGGCTTTTCATCGAAAAACGGCGGCTCCATCCTCCATGAATGCGCACTCCTATGTTTTGGCTAAACTCCAACTGTCCGTTGTGATCAAACCACTCCAGGCTGGCCGGCCTTTCCCACTCATCACCGCGCTGATAGTAATTTCCGGTGCCATCATTATCGTTATATGTGTTTCCGGGGACATAAATACCGGTTTCATCGCTGAAAAAATGCTCCTGGTCTGTTATAATGGAAAGTACCGGAAGCCGGCCCGAAAAGAACTCGCCTTCAGGGATTATCATATAGGTTGCCGAGGCAGTTTCAGAAACCTCCTCCCCTTTTACAGCAATGGCGCGAATCACCGTTGCTTTTCTTACCGGAGCGGCCGGCGGCATCCAGGCCCGATGTCCCGCCGGAATGTAATTGGTTGGAATAACCGTGAGGACGTCCGGTTCTCCGGATCGGTCTGAAACCACAACAGGCTCGATATAGCGCGTATTATCCGGTCCGGGGGTGGATCCGTCCAGTGTATAAAAGAGGTCGGCCTCCGGATCCGGGTGACTGATCTGAACATTCACCGGTTCATGATACAAACCGGGAGGTGTTCTAAAAACCGGGCTTTCCAGAGTGGTTTGCTGTGCAGATACGGGTCCGAATGCACAGATGAACATCGTAAAACAGGCAACAAAGCTTTTATGGAAACGTGTTAAAAAAAACAGATGCATGCTCTCTATCTCTTGTGCGGCCATGATATACCACCTTTTCTTTTACTCATATTGACTTCAATGGCAGAATTATGCCCCTCCTATGAACAATGCCATAACACAAATAAAACGGTAAAGCCCATTTCATAGCCCG
>JASCXY010000367.1 GCA_030012235.1 Balneolaceae bacterium ANBcel3
GGCCATTGTATCCCCATCGACCCGTTTTATCTGACCTGGAAGGCGCGTGCATATGATCTGAATACCCGGTTTATTGAACTGGCAGGGGAGGTGAATACCGACATGCCCCGCTATGTGGTGCAGCGAACCATTGAAGCGCTAAATGCTCACAAGAAATCTATGAATGGAAGCCGGATATTGATTATGGGTATAGCCTATAAACCCAATGTGGACGATGACCGCGAGTCACCTTCGTATAAATTGATGGATATGTATATGGAAATGGGGGCGGAGGTTTCGTATTTCGACCCTCATGTGCCGGAAATCCGGCATAAACGGGAGTATCCGCAGTGGACCGGCATGAAATCCATAAAATGGGATCAGGTCGCCATTCGCGCATTTGATGTCGTGGTTATTGCCACCGACCATGCAGACGTAAATTACGAAGAACTGGGGGCATGGGCCGTGTGTATAGTAGATACCAGAAATGCAATGCATACCCTTGAGCATCCGCCGTATGAAAAAGTTTGGAAGGCGTAAAAAAACGGTTTTAATAAAAAAGGGACACTCGATATCGGGTATCCCTTTTTTTTTGTTGTTAACAATCGGTTTCCATGAAGTTCTCATCCCAGCAGACGGTGGAACCATCTCGGTAGCCAGCACTTTGGACCCAACCGGTTCGGGTATTGTTGTTCCACTCCAGGACGGTCTCTCCGGAGTAGACAAGCTCATGCATCACAAGTGAGCTGATGGTTCCGTCCGATTCATAGATCAGCCGGCCATCTTCGTCTTCATCAATTCTCATGTCAACAAACGTGGTTAGATCACCCTGCAACTCATAGTCGACATTAAATACCGGGGTCTCCTCTTCAAAATCATACAACTGCCAGGAGCCGCCGGATCCGTCGAGTCGAACTTGTGCCGCTATCAGCAGGGCATCGTCCAAAACGGCATCCTCGCTTTGAAGGTCATACCGAAGCTCCCATTGACGCTCATCCTGGGTCGTCGTGGCTGTAATGCGCATCATAAATGATTCGCCTTCTATGGAGTAGCCCCATTCCCACAGCCAGGTATCCCCTGAAACCTCAGGCTCACCCCACATCTCTTCCTGGAAAAATGCAGAAGGAAGTGCTCCCATGATTTGCATGTAATACTGTGCAAAGGAGGCAAAATAGGCCGCCTGCTCATACGGAGGCCATTCATTTTGCACAGACGGCAAAAGTTCTCTTAGCGGCTTATCCTTTTCAGAAAGCATGGAGAACATTCCGAAAGTATCCGCTTCTTCAAAGATAGAGAGATCCATTTCGATGTCTTCAACCGAAGGCGGATCCGGTGCTTCGGACATATCCGGCCCCGTTGGGCTGTCGTCGTCGCTGCAGCTTACAAGCGATAGTGCGATGAAGGTAGTTAATAAAAGAAGGATAGTTTTTCGTAGCATAAGTAACTTGGGGTTGATACAGGAATGCTCCTGTATGCAGGTATTGAGTAGAATGACTTTCTTCTTTAGTTATTAATTATTAAGACACTAGCTCTGTAACAAAGCTAAAAAAAGAATCATTCGATGTAAAGGGAGGTTCCAGAAAGATGAGTTCAGGTTGGTTGTCCCGTTAGCATCTTTTATATTGCAAATGGATCTTCGATGGTTGGTGTGC
>JASCXY010000368.1 GCA_030012235.1 Balneolaceae bacterium ANBcel3
TCCTTCCCATCAGTATGATCTTATTTCGATAATCACGTTCTGATATGATCCCGCAAAGATCTCCGCGACACATCACCACCAGTGCTCCAATGTTCTTTTTTGCCATGAGGTCGATGGCATCGTATACCGTCGTGTCCACCCCAACCGTGATCACATCGCATCCTTTCTTATGCAGCAACTCTTTAACCTTCATATGCAGGCTCCTGTTTATTTCTGTTCACAATCACACTTCATATCTCATAAGTAAAGGATTTTTCAATACTTTACAAGATTTATTTTGCTCCCGGTTCTGCAAAACGGCCGATCCAGTTGCGCACTTCATGATACCAGGTAATGGAATTATTGGGCTTAAGAATCCAATGGTTCTCATCCGGATAATAGATCAACCGGGATTCGATCCCCCGGTGCTGCAAGGTTCTGAATAACTCAAACGCCTGGCCAACCGGTACCCGGTAATCCAGCTGTCCGTGAATCACCAATGCGGGCGTATGGAAGTCCCCTGCGAAATAGTGCGGAGAGATTTCTTTATAGATGTCGTTTTCCCAATAGTCTCCAAATCGCTGAACATGTACGGCAAAATCGGCGGCTAACTGTGAATACATATTATACACAGGAGCATGGATGACCAATGCATTGAACGGGTGTTCTTTTGCCAGAAGGATACTGGAAAGATATCCTCCATAGCTCCCTCCACCGGCCACCATACGGCTGTTGTCAATCCAGGGTTGTGTGGCAAACCACTCCGCTGCTTTCCGGGTGTCCTCATAGGGACGGGTAATCCAGTCCGGGTTTATAGAATCGGTAAATTCATTTCCAAATCCGGAAGAGCCGTGGAAGTTATGCCATGCCGTCACATATCCCCAGGAGGCAAAGGTCTGCGCATTCCATCGAAAATGAAAACTGTCGGTAATAGCACTATGCGGACCACCATGAATCAGCAAGAAAAGCGGATACTCTTTCTCTTTGTCAAATCCCGGAGGATAGTGGACCCACATTTGAATTTCCTGCCCGTCGTATCCTTCGTATGTAACCGACTCATAGGTACCCAGATCCACGCCGGCCAAAAGCTCATCGTTCCGACTATCCAACCGAATAATATCTCCGTTCCGGGGTTGTATTCGAACCAGTCGCGGCGGATATAAAAAGCTCTGATTCAATCCAACCAATACACCGGTCTCTGAGATGGAGAGCGAAGAAAAATCGGTTGGCCCGGTGATAGGCTCTGTGCGGCCCCTTCGTACATCTATGCGATAGACACGCCTTGTACCGGCATCATCTATAGCACCGTAGAGAGACGATCCGTCAGGATTCCATACCAATCCATCCGCTGACCGGTCCCACTCTTCCGTAATGACCTGAGTAGTCTTATCCTCTATGTTATAGAGCACAAGCCGTCGCACGTCGGCATAAAAACCGGGAATCTCCTGGCGGGTATACGCAAGGATCTGTCCATTTGGAGAAAACATGGGATTTCCGTCAGAGGCCACATTCTCCAACGTAATATTCAACGCCTCCTCCGATCCCGGTACAACAATGTAAATATCGTTCTTGGGCTGAAGGTCATTTTCATTCGTATCGCTCACGAAGGCCACCAGACGGCCATCAGGAGAAACATCGTAGGTGGAGGG
>JASCXY010000369.1 GCA_030012235.1 Balneolaceae bacterium ANBcel3
TTCAAGTGTGAACGATTCATATGCGCATGTGACCTGGATGCTTTTCTATGCAGAGAAGTTTGGAATGGAGTATTGGGTTGATGTTTGGGGTGAAGTTGCCGAATACCATCATATAGACTTTTTTGAAGCCATGGACGCACCGTTGATCGAAAGAGGCTCTGGGTTTGAACAGGCTTTAATTCAGAACCATCTTTGGCATATGACTTCCGGGCTTTCGACTCCTGATGAGTATGGTTTCATGGATAAACAGTATTATCCCCAGGCCCGCTTTGTTCAATCCACAGACAAACCAATGATGTTCCCCGGAGAAGAGACCAATATCCCCTTCCGTGCAGCCCGTTATTTTATGATAGAGCCTGAAAACGGTTTGTACTACAACAATAACCTGATTGCTTTTTTTAACGCTTCGGCCGGAACCGAGTTGGGGATTGTGGCCAAATCTAACAGCGGGGAACTTTATGAGTGGATTCTCCCATCAGAAGGCCGAAACATACATCTATTTGAACTTCCGATAAAAATAGAAGAGTTGTCATGGGCGGCTCTTGCTAAAGTCCATTCTGGTTCCTCTGGATACCATCGAACCCGGTTTCTCTCTGCATCGGAATTGAGTATAGAATCAATGAAGTGGGGCGATTTTATGGAATCGGGTGAAATCAACCGGGACGATGCAGTTGGCATGCTCACATACAGTTTATCCGGGGGCGAGATGTCCTTTTTCCAGAAATATATCTCGGATTTAAGCGGTGACGGCCGTCTTACACCCTACGATGCATCGTTGCTTTTCCGGATGCTTAACGACGATATGTTTAATCTGCCCGTGGATCCAAACGGGAACCATCAAATGTTTGGATTATCCGATTTTGAACGACTGAATGACCATACGGACGATCCGATTGCCAAAGTTTTTTCTGAAAGAAGTGCTCAAAACGATTCGCTTCGGGTTAGGTTTATTGATCTTTCTGAAGACACGTATGATGATCAAGCCATAGACATTGCATTGGTAGTTGAGGGGCTTGCAGATAAGGAGACACATGCACTAAAATTGGATTTAAGGCCGGGTTCTTCCCCCCTGGAGCTGAGAGAGTTGTGGTATGGGTCATTGGACAGTAATTATTCGGCGCACGTATACGATTATGAAGATGGAATTTTATCGATCGCCGTTGGATCGGCATTTCCACTCGAAGCTCCGGGCGTGGACTCCAGGGTTCTTAAACAGGGAGAAAAAGCCCTGTTGAGATTACGGTTTACTTCAGAAATTTGGAGTGGGATCTCCTTTGAAATACTGGATTTGGAATTAGATGAGCGAAGCCTCTCGTTTAAATACGAACCCCTCAACATATCCATCCCAATTTTTGCAGATACAGACTCTTCCCTGCCGGAGCGGGTTCAGCTTCATCAAAACTATCCGAATCCCTTCAATCCGGAAACGGTAATATCGTTTGACCTGCCACAGGAAAGCCGGGTAGCTTTGGAAATTTTCGATGCTCTGGGAAGAAGGGTTACCGTGCTAAAACAAGAAGTATTGGCACCGGGAACCCACCATGTACATTGGAATGCCATGAATATTCCTTCCGGCGTTTACATCTTTCGCCTTACAACAGAATACGGATCG
>JASCXY010000037.1 GCA_030012235.1 Balneolaceae bacterium ANBcel3
CATTTCGCTGACCGCCGTCAAAATCCGCTCGGCCTCAGCTGCCTGATTGGTTCGTGTGGCCAGCTCGGCATACTCCCGTCCGTAATACACAAACAGAGCGGCAATAAGCACACTTTCAGCCGTGTCGCCGTCTTTGGAATCTGCGGTCTGAAACGATTCGTCCGGATTGGTGCTAAAGCTGTTCAGGTTCAGGCAATCGTTCCAGTCTGCCCGGCCAATAAGCGGAAGTCCGTGCGGCCCCCGGTTGTTAAGTACATGATCTACCGAAGCGGTCAGGTGCTCAAACAGCGAGCCGGTATCTTCCGGGTTGTTTTCAAACGGTACCCGCTCTTCAAGAATACTCCAGTCATTGGTCTCTTTGATATAGGCGGACACACTGGCGATAAGCCACAGCGGATCGTCGTTAAAGTCTCCCCCGATCGCATCGTTGCCTCTTTTGGTGAGAGGCTGATACTGATGGAAGCAACTGCCATCACGCATTTGCGTGGCAGCAACATCCAGAATGCGCTCTTTGGCCCGCTCCGGAATCAGATGCACAAAGCCCAGCAAATCCTGGTTTGTATCGCGAAAACCAAGCCCGCGGCCAATCCCTGTTTCATAAAAGCTGGCACTGCGCCCAAAGTTATACGTTACCATACACTGGTACTGATTCCAGACATTGACCATACGCTCCAGCCGCTCATCTTCGTGATCGAGCTGGAATCCGGACAACAGTGTGTCCCAGTAGTCACATAACTGTGCATACGCTTTCTCTGCTTTTTCAGGAGTACCAAACGCTTCAATAAGCTTTTCAGCACGGGTAGTATTAATTTGTCCCGGAGCCTTCCATTTTTCCTCATCCGGATTTTCCACATATCCCAGTACAAATACCAGTTGCACCGTTTCTCCCGGGGCGATGGTCAGCTTATTGCAATGGCTTGCCACCGGGGACCAGCCATTGGCCACAGAATTATTAGGCTCTCCGGCCATAACCGTTTGAGGATTATGGAAATTATTGTACATACCGAAAAAAGCCTCCCGATCGGTATCATACCCTTCCGGTGTACGGCTGCTGTGATAAAAAGCGATATGGTTCCGGCGCTCACGGTATTCGGTTTTGTGGTAGATGGTCCCTTCATGGATTTCCACCTCTCCGATAGACAGATTTCTCTGAAGGTTATTCATGTCATCATGAGCATTCCAGAGACACCATTCAACAAATGAAAACAAAGAGATGTTTTTTTCACTGCTTCCGGTATTTTCCAGTGTAAGCAATTGCACTTCACAGGCCGCATCCAGGGGAACAAAAGAAAGCTGGGTACAGGACAAGTCCTTTTTTTCTCCGCGAATGGAGGTATAACTCAGTCCATGACGGCATTCGTAGCTATCCAGCTCGGTTTGAGCCGGCTTCCATCCCGGAGACCAGACGGTTCCCCCGTCGTTGATATAGAAATACTTTCCCCCTGAATCCAGCGGCATATTGTTGTACCGATACCGGCTGATTCTGCGGTACAGCGGATCCTTATAGAAAGAATATCCTCCGGAGGTATTCGAAATAAGACTGAAAAACTCCTGGGTTCCCAGAAAATTGATCCATGGCAGCGGAGTCCTTGGATTTGTAATGACATATTCCTTCTTTGCATCATCAAAATGTCCAAAACGCATACGTTATTCTCCTTGGAGCGGCTCAATCCGCTTTATTATCATGTTCTTGGTTAAAAATATTTGTCTTTTATACACTTTATTTTATGAGTGTTTCACAAATGCAGCTCTAACCGGCTTTATTTGTTCCAAGCCTCAAGCACGTGGTATGCCTGGCTATTTCATCATTATGTCCCGAGTCTGGATATATCCCTGTTATTCTATTCCATCTAAAGTGTGGAAAGAATATAATAATAAATTCATCCCTTTTCCGGCCGAAATACCAGCAACATAAAGCTGTTCCATGTAACACACTCGACCAGAGTAACCTGTTTCTTTGGCTGTATCCAAAGAAATCGCACAGGCAAGTGATTTAATGGTAGGAAAAGTTCGTTCAGCAATCAAGAGCTTTTCACTAAAAACAGTCCTTTTTAGTGAATTATTAAAAATAAATAATAATATTCTTTCCCCCTGTGTTCTTTCCGGCCCGGACAACGGCTGCGCCACGCATGATTCTGAGCGCACTCACGAAAGCCTGCTCCCGACGGCCTCCCGAAGCCGGACAACCACTGCCTTCAAACCGACTCCATGCGGCCTGGCAGGCCCTTTTCTTTCACGAGTTAAAAAGGAGCCCGGCATCGAATTCCTGTACCAAAAACCAGGTCAGTTTTTCTGAGTCAAATACGATATGAAAATAGCGCTGTTCATCGGACCTCACGACAAAGTGATGGTGTGCCGACTGTCCTACACGCTCTATATGGGACTGCCGTACCTGCTCAATCCGATAGCTTTTTCCATCAGGGAGCTGGAACCGCAACGGAGTGATGCCAAACTTTACTTTCGGCGACCGAAACCCCGCAAACAGACTAAGTACATTGATTGCCGGATACTCTTTCATGTCATTTTTCTACTTCCTGGAATGGCCGTTTTATATATACACTACTCGTACAGATTGCCGGGAATTTTTCCGGGCAGCGTTGCTTCGAACTTCTTTTGCACATAATTTACACATATATTTAATCGTGTCAAAATATCTCCGCCTGCAGGCGGTTTTCCATCTGTTGAAGCGAGCTTTTTTATCATGAAACCCAGTCAGAGTACCCCTTACGATACCGAACAAGATGTCCACCGGATAACACTTTACAGCAGTGTAGCCCGTGCTCATCAGCATGTCAGCCTGAAGCCTCGCCTCTATTTGCACATAGACATGAATTGCTTTTATGCACAGGTAGAACAGAGAGCGTATAATCTTTACGGGCTTCCGGTGGCCATGGGAGGATGGCGCAAGCCGGACGGCACACCCAGAGGCATCGTGGCTACTGCCAGCTATGAAGCACGTCAGCTTGGAATTAAAACGGCGATGAGTGCCCTTGAAGCACATCAACGGTGTCCTTATCTCATTTTTTTGCAAATCGACTACGAAAAATACAAGGGGATCAGCCGGCAACTCCGTTCTATTCTCGACGACTTTGCACCGGAAGTCGAGAAGTACTCCATGGACGAATACTTTCTTGATATCTCCTTTCTGCAGCAACAATCCAGGCAAGCCATATCGGATATGGTAGTTCGTTTGAAGAAAGCCATTTATGATGAACTGGGATTGGTCTGCTCGGTAGGGGTAGCCCACAGCAAGACTTACTCCAAACTGGCCTCCGGATTGCATAAGCCGGACGGAATGCTTCTTCTTTTGGACGAACAAGAATCCCGGGAAACGTTAAGAAGCCTCCCGCTGGACAAGATATGGGGCATAGGAAACCGCAGATACCGGCGCCTGCAACGCCATAACATACTCACCATCCATGATGCATGGCAACGGGGGCCTGAGGTGTTTGTACGCATCTTCGGCCCTATGCAGGGGCGCCTGTTCTATGAAATGATCACCGGACAGGATCGCGCCAAAGTGCTGGATAACGATCACCATATCCCCGATGAAGTCAGTTATATGCATACGTTTTCAGACTGGACCCGGGATATCGGGGAGATGCACGCGGAGCTGGCCAAAGCCGTTCGCCAGGTGTGTTACCGTATGCGGGGATATCACAGAAAAGCCCGCCGCTTTGGATGCTATATCCGCTATCAGGATGTGGAATGGAAAGGAACCTCTTTTGCCTTTGCAACACCAGGCTATACGAACCTGGACGAGTACGTCATGGCCGCCTGTTCCCCAACAGCACTCTCTCTTCTCCAAAAAGCACAACATGCCGGACAACGTTTTCGGGGAATCGGCCTCCATACCATCGAAATGGTTCCGGGAAACCAGCTTGATCTTTTTTTTACGGAAGACGACCGTCTAAGCCGCTTGTATCGCTCGGTCGATGCCATCAATAATACCTATGGAAAACAAACCGTCCTCAAGGGTACGTACAAGCATGAAGTCCCCGGGAAAACACACTTTGTAAGCCGAAGCTGATCCGAAATCCGTTGCCGGAAACACACATAACCGGGAAGCAGCCTGCATGCGGCATATCCAAAAACAATAGTTGATTACTTGCTCATGTTTGCATAGTTTGTTTTTACATATAAACCCGTCACTTTTTAGCTGTATGATTTCACCACTATTACGCGCCGACATTCTAAATGCTTTGGCTCATCCCAACCGAATTCGTATTCTGGAGGCTATCCGAAAAGGATTTACCTGCAGTTGTGAAATTGCACCCGAGTTGCAGCTGGAACAATCCAACTTGTCCCGCCACATTAAGATACTGGTAAACAGCGGCATCCTTATCCCCAGGCGGGACGGAGTCCGGATCAACTATCACGTATCGAGCAAGCATATCTATCCGCTGCTGGATATGGCCGGAGAAATAGTCCGTGACCGGGCGCCGCAGAACCTCATAGAGCACACAGAATAATCTTCCGATACGTTTTCTGATTCGCTGCTGTCCGTAACATCCCATGGAAACACTTTATACCGTCTTTCAATCCGGCTGGGCCTCTTTGGAGTACTATATCCTCAGGCACACGCTGACCTGTTTACTTCCTGCTTTTTTTCTGGCGGGAGGAATGGTTACGTTTCTGAACAGGGAAGCTATTCTTGATATACTGGGAGAGCACGCGGGACGGATGAAAGCTTTTACACTGGCAGCAGCAGCCAGTTTTTTAGTGGCGGCCTGTTCATGCACGGTGATTCCGGTTGCTGCCGGCCTCTATTTTGCAGGGGCGGGAATCGGGGTGGCTTTTATCATCTTATGGGTTGCCCCTGCAGCCAATATTCTGGCATTAACATACACCGGATCCATACTTGGAGCACACATGGTTTCTGCACGAATAGCAGGCGCTCTGCTGGTTGCCTATGCCATTGGCTGGCTTATGCACTCCTTGTTCCCGCGGGAAGCACAAGAAGGGACACCGAACTCTGTTTCAAAGGAGCGGGACAACTCGCCGATCATCCCATTGGCTCAGTTTCTTTTGCTGGTGCTCATTCTTTTAAGCTTACTGGCTCCCAATTATCTGGTGCAGGAAGGTCCCTATCTGCACAAAGTACTACTGTGGGGAACCATAACGGTGATCGCCGCCATTACGGCCTGGAAGATCCTTTCGACAACACTTCTCGTACAATGGCTTAAAGAAACCTGGTGGTTCATCAAAGTAATTATACCGCTGCTTTTAGCGGGAGTTTTTCTTGTCGGGGTCATTCAGGCATTGCTTCCGGAAACATGGGTACAGGAATGGCTGGGAGACAATACACTGAGGGCTTCTTTACTGGCAACACTGATAGGCGCTGTCAGTTACTTTGCAACCATGACCGAAGCGCCTTTTGTAGACTCTCTTATGAATATGGGAATGGGATACGGACCGGCATTGACGCTTCTTTTAGTAGGTCCCGGAATCAGTCCACCAAACTGGCTGGCTATTGCCCGGGTATTTGGAATAAAAAAAGCTTTGGTATACGTTCCGGCAACCGCTCTTTTTGGGGCCGGAATCGGATGGATTTTTGGAAATGTGTTTTTATAAGCACGAAACTGTACCTGTTCACTAAAATAAAAGAAAAATGCGTATTCAAATTGCAGGGCCCGGATGCAAAAAGTGTAACCAATGCGAGGAAGTCGTAAAGCAAGCGGTGCAAGAGCTGGGCGTAGCTGCAGAAGTGACTCACGTAACCGATTACCGGGAGATCGCTCAACTGGGGGTACGGATACCTCCGGCCATTCTGATGGACGGGAAAATAGTCCTTTCGGGGAGAGTTCCGACGCTGGAAGAGGCGAAAAAGCTGATCACCTGACTCTGTTTTGGGAACAAGAGTCTCTTTTCCACATTGAAAACGGCATATGAAGGCTATTGCTATGAAATCTCAAAAAAAAGTACGAATTTATACATAAGAGATATACATACATTCCAGTCCGTTTGTGTGGATGAAGGATTCAATATGACAGGGAGGTACCTATGAGCTTATCTTTTAAGCATGCCCTTATCGCGCTTGACTTGTCCCCTGCCAGTGATGTTATTCTTAATGGGTTACCGGATTTTAAAATGATGGGAACCCGTACCGTTACTCTGTTCACTTCGGTTTCTGTACCACATTCCGGGGGGCTTTCCTCCCATGATGAGCAATTTTACAGAGAACGGCTGGAAAACTATCGGGTAAAAATTCCGGGAGCCAAAGACCTCACCATCAAAGTACGTGCATCGTTTGGAATCGACACCTATCCCCCGCAACAGATACTGGAAGCGGCACATGAAGTGGGAGCCGACTATATTATTGCGGCCAACCGCGGACAAAGCCGTTACAAGGAGGTGCTTCTGGGAAGTACCATTTCCGAAGTACTCCACCGATGTGACCTCCCGGTCTATCTGATCAGTCTCAAATTCCCAAGCAAAAAGAAAAAAAAGGAAGCCCCCGTTCCTTCACCCGAATTTGTAGCCCCAACCGGCCACCGGGCCTTTGATCATATTCTTTACCCGACAGACTTTTCTGAAACAGCGGAGCGTGCCTTTCAGGTTTTGTTTAAGTTATCGGCGCTGGAAAAAGAAGTCATCGGTAAAAATACCGGCCCATCTACCAGAACTATCAGTCTTTTCCACGTTCAGGCAACCAGCCGCATAGGCATGGAAGATCCGAAACAGCTTATGAAGTTCAATCAGATCGACCTTAACCGGCTTCAGGCTTTGAAAAATCAGCTTTGGAAAGCTACCGATGCGACCATTGACATCGATGTACGGAAAGGTTCTCCCGCTCCCGAGATTCTGGCCAAAGCAAAAGAAGTAGAGTCTTCACTGATTCTCATGGGAAGCCAGGGCCGTGGGTTCATCAAAGAAATGTTTCTTGGCGGAGTCACCCATCAGGTGATTCGAAACGCAGATATTCCGGTTTTAATTATACCCGCCGACCGAAGTGACGAAGAAGCTATATAATCTTCTGACAGCTCGTTATACCCATATATTACTCCCGGGCCGGCATAAAAGCCAGGGCACTTCCATTCACCGGAGAAGACATTTTTTTGTATTTCTCTTTATCAAAGGTATAATACCAGGCGCCTCTTTTCGAAAATCCCTTTTGTTTTTCATCGGTTTTGACCAAAACTCCCATGGATAACATTCTTCTGCGGAAATTTCTTTTATCCAGTTCTGTTTCATAGATCGCTTCATAAAGCTGCTGAAGCTCTGGTAACGTAAACTTGCCGGGCAATAACTCAAAACCTACGGGTTGCCGGGCAGCTTTGTAGCGCAATCTTGCTTTTGCTGCTTCTACCATTTCCTGATGGTCAAAAATGAGTTCCGGGAGTTCATCTATGGGAAACCATTGGGCGCTATAACGCCGGACCAGATCTTCATCATGATCATGGATATTAATCAACGCATAATAGGCAATGGATATCGTCCGCTCTACCGGATCCCGGTCGTGTCTTCCAAAACCATAGAGTTGTTCCATATATACGTTTTTGAGTCCGGTAAGAGAAGTTACAATTCTGGAAGCCGCATCATCCAGATTTTCGGCTTCTCTTAAGAACCCTCCCATCAGCGACCATTTTTCTTTTTCGGGCTCGAAGTCTCTTTTTATTAACAAAAGATTCAGTGCCTGGCGATCAAACCCAAATATAATTCCGTCCAATGCGACTGGAAATCGCTGAATATTGTCGTACATGCGTTTCTTCATTTGCTTATTCAAAATATTTTAATTCACGGCACCAATAATAATGGATCCAGTCCGGTCTCTTCTATCCAAGGCAAACATCACCTGCTGTCAGACCTTCTTCTTCAACGGAGAAAGTAACTTTTCAAAACTAATAACGCAATGAAAAAGACGTTTGTCACTCTTTACCACATGTCCCTGCATGGGGAACAGACACAAAACCCTTTATACGGCCCGATAATAATTACCATGTGTCTTTTTGCAATTAAGATTCGATCGATCTCAGTAGTAGCGTTAAAACTACACATAAAGTGAAACGCGTGGAAATTCTGCCAATAGACACCGTGCTAATTAAGATAGGCAGAAGATACCCCTATTTTAGCGTCTCTTGCAATCTTTTGACACTGTAAAATTGCGAATAGTAAAAAAATCCGATAACTCTCCTGCTTCTGTTACACAAAAGTCGTCTGCATCTGCTAAAAAAAGCAGGTTTGTTTAGAAATCAAGAAGAGAACCCTGCAAAGTCACTTTAATAACTTCGTAGAATTCAACGAAAAGATAGCCAAGTCCGATAGCCATTAAGACCAAAGATATCTTGACCGTTCTGTGAATCATTTTATCTCTTTGATTTCTCTTGTATTCTTTCTCGGTGGGTACGATAATTTCCATGATAACCGAATTTTGATAAACGTATGATTTTATTGATTTACAGCACCTAACCGAAAATATCACTTTTACTAATATTTACACAATTCCTTAATGATTTATAATATTTTCACAATCCGACAATCACGCGTTAATATCGTACTTAATTGTCTTATTTAAGCGTTTATACCGTTAACATGGTCTATGGAATAGGCTCTAATTGTTAATAGAATTTAATCTAAGTTGTATATACCGAGTTGAATAAAACATAGTCTGTCGTCAAATCTGAACCCCAGGCCGTAGCCGAAGCCTCTCCCTCGAGCATATCCATTTTAACACTGATGTGTGATTCCCGAAGCAATTTCTTCATGAAATTTCGATCATACGCAACAGGCTTCCCCTTCTCGAGTACCTTCACCCGTTCCTTTTCATTTCCAAGGTAAAGGTCAACGGCGGTATAATCAAAGGGAACCCCGGCATTACCGGCGGCAGAAACAATGCGCCCCCAGTTGGGATCACGGCCAAACATGGCCGTCTTTACCAGATTTGAGCTGGAAATATTTCGGGCAAGCTTACGGGCCAACGCTTTGTCCTGTGCATTTACCACTTTATACTCTATAAATTTGGAAGATCCTTCACCATCAGAAATAATAAGTTTGGCGAGGTGCTGCATTAACTCCTGAAGCCTATTACGAAATACTTTGTATTCTTTCGAGTTTTCCGATTCCAGGCGCTCATTTCCGGCCTGGCCATTGGCCATTACCACAACCATATCATTGGTTGACGTATCCCCATCTACGGTTATCATGTTAAACGTATCGTCCGTAACTTCCGAAACCGCCTTTTGAAGCAGCTTTGGCTCAATATCCACATCGGTAACAATAAACGAAAGCATGGTTGCCATATTGGGATGGATCATCCCTGAACCTTTGGCAATTCCGGCCATGTTCACTTCTCTGCCATCGATCGAAAACTCGATGAATCCTTCTTTTGCAAAGGTATCGGTGGTCAATATAGCATTGGCAGCAAAGGATCCTGCTGAAGAACGGTTGCTCAATTTTGGTATACTTTCCCGTATACCCTTAACCACTTCTTCGGTTGGAAATGGTTGGCCAATCACCCCGGTAGAGGATACAAGTACCAGATTTTCGTCGATGTTCAATTCTTCAGCAGTGGCTTTAACCATAGCCTGGGCTCCCTCGTACCCCTGCTGACCCGTACAGGCATTTGCATTTCCGGCATTTATTACCACCACTTGAGCCATTCCGTCTTTGACATGCTCACGGGAGATTTTCAAAGGCTCAGCGACTACCTGATTTTGAGTGAATACGGCACCTACACTGGCCGGTATTTCCGAGTATATAACCGCAAGATCCCGGCGAAGTGACTTTACTCCGCAATGTGTTCCCCAGCATTTAAATCCACGGACGTTGGTTATGTTCTTAATCATAGTTTCTGATATTCTGTTTTTTTTAAAATACTCTGATTCGTTTTAGCCGCTTGCTTTTATCTTTACGGATGAACAGGAACGTGAAGCAGCCCTTCCGTTTCATCCAGGTCAAACATCACATTCATATTTTGTACAGCAAGCCCGGCCGCACCTTTCACCAGGTTATCAATCGCACTTATAACTATAATATTGCCGGTCCGATCGTCGTAATCCACAAAAATATCACAGTAATTACTTGACCGGACATCCTTTACCGAAGGAGGAGCTTTTTCGCAGAGGCGGACAAAAGGCATTTCTTTATAAAACTCCTTGTAACGATTCACAAGCCCCTCTTTCTTGTCGGCACCAAAGGATTTCCATGTCGATGATTCCCCGGGATGAATATAAGCGGTCGTAAGGATTCCGCGATCCACCGGAAGCAAATGCGGTGTGAACTGAACCGGGCGAACCGTCTGCCCGGACAGTTTTTCAAGATAATATTCAATTTCGACCGTATGACGATGCTTTTTTAATCCATAGGCCTTAAAATTATCATTGACATTGGAAAACATATTCACCGCCGATGGCTTGATGCCGGCTCCGGTCACCCCCGTTTTAGAATCAATAAACACCTGAGACTCTGAAAGGATCCCTTCTGAAGCCAACGGGGCGAGGGCCAGAACCGCTCCTGTCGGAAAACAGCCCGGATTGGCAATCAGTTTTGCAGATGCAATATCCTTCTTGTTTATCTCCGGAAGGCCATACACGGCATGTTCAAACCCCTGCGGCCATATATGCTTTTTTGAATACCACGCTTCATAAACATCGGGTGATGCCAGGCGAAAATCTCCTGAAAAGTCTACGATCCGGGATTCCTTGCCGGCAAACTTTTTGACATATTCCATGGATACACCATGTGGAAGAGCCAAAAAGAGTACATCCAGCTCCATTTCCTCTACTTTTGAAGCGGTGTAAAGCACATCATCCACAATTCCACGAAAAAAGGGATGTACATCCGAGAATTTTTCACCGGCCCGGCTTTCCGAGGTGATGAGTGATATCTGTACATGGGGGTGCTGTGAAAGAATTCGGACGATTTCTGAACCGGTATAACCGGTAGCTCCGATAACTCCTGCTTTGATAAGACGCATATTAAAAAATTTAGGGTAATAAAACGGTTCCAACGGATTCTTTTTTGCCAAACGCTAATATTTGTTCAGGCTGCGTTCCGTTTATGATGACGGCGGATTGTGCTCCCTTTTCAAGAGCCACTTTGCATGCTTCTGTTTTTGGGATCATGCCTCCCTGTATAACCTGTTTATCCTTTAATGGCTCGATTTCAGACATTTCAAGAGTTGAAATAAGTGAGCTGGCATCGTCTTTATCCATCATCAAACCATCAACATCTGTGAGAATTAACAGGGCTTCGGCACGTAAAGCCCCGGCGATATGCCCGGCGAACATATCCCCGTTAACATTAAACTCATTACTGTCGGTATCGGCTGCCAGACATGCCAAAACAGGGATATAATCGTTCTGAAGCAATACATCCAACAGTCCTGTATTAACTTCAACCACGTCACCAACCCGGCCCAGGTCGTGTTCTTCCACAAGACCGTTGACCTCCTTTCTGTGTATCCGCTTAATGGCAATCGCAATTTTCCCATCTTTTCCGGAGAGTCCGACTCCGCGATAGCCTGCCTGGTTGACCAGCTTCACCAATGCGCCATTCACCTGCCCCTTCAGGGCTTTTTCAACCAGAAGCAGAGCCTCCGGGGTTGTGACACGATGTCCGTCTATAAACTCAGACTCTACTTTTGCTTCGAACAGCGCCTGTTTTATAAACGGGCCGCCACCATGAACAATCACAACACGATATCCCTCTTGCTGAAGCATGCATATGTTCTGGATGACCTGACGCTGCAGATCTTCGTTTGTCATTGCGTTTCCACCGTATTTTACTACAATGACCGGTTTTTTCTCTGTCATCTTTTTTTCTTTCGGGAACAAGAATATTCTTTTTGAATGATCATACAACCCGGCATGTGCTCAGGCTTGTTCCATTACCATCACCAACGCTTTCAGGCTTCTTTGCGGGAATCGCATGGATTCATCGTTAATAGCGATCATCCGATGCTTTATATCCGAACCGGCATCTTTAACCAGGATCTGTATGTATGATCCTTATCAGTCTATTAAGATAAGGATTTTAGTAAACGATATCGAGAAAAACTCAGGGAATTATAGCCTTCTCAAAAGTACAGAACATAAAAAAAGGTCACTGCGACAACCAGAAAAACCACTGTAATTCCACCTCCGGCTTTAAAATAGTCCGTTGTTTTATAGCCACCGGCACTCATCATCAAAGCGTTGACCTGATGTGTTGGAAGGATAAAAGAGTTTCCTGCACAAACGGCCGCCAGTAATACCAGTGGCCGCGGATCAATGCCTGCCATGGTACCAATGGATGCTACCAGGGGAGCAAGAACTACCACGGCTCCAACGTTAGACATAACGAGAGAGAAAACGGTAGCAAGCAACCCTACCGTGAACAGCAGGATCAGTACAGGTGGATCATTCAACATATTCATAACACCGGTTGCCAAAAACTCAGCCGTACCACTGTTTTGAATGGCCAGTCCCATAGGAATCAATCCAACCAAAAGAAAAACGATTTTCCACTCAATGGCCTGATAGGCTTCCTGTATGGAGATGACTTTAAAAAGGATCATCGCCAGAGCTCCGGTCAGAAATGCCAGTGGAATGGAAAAACCACTCATTGCCAGCGCGATAGCCAGTGCAAAGCTGAGTACGGCCGGCCGTACTTTTCGGGATCTGTAATCGGTTCCTCTTTCTGAAGTGAGAACAACCATAGGAGAATCGTTCTTTAATGCCCGAATATGCTTCCATGACCCATATACAATAAAGGTATCCCCCACCTCTATTTGAACATCTGAGATATCGCCCACCACTTTTTCTCCTTTGCTGAAAAGCATCACCGGTTCGACCGCATACTTTCTCCGAAGAGAAAAGTCACGGATCGTCTGACCGGCAAGTCCGGATCTTGGCGGAACAATGACTTCCGCAAATCCCATGGTCTCTGCATCTGAAAAAGTTTCGAACATGGCCGGATTCTCTGCTTTATCCAACTCATACTGTGCGGCAAAACGCTGTACATCCTCCTCTTTTCCATACAACGCTAATATATGGCCCCCTCTGAGTATGGTTTCACGCCACGGAGCGTACTGAATGTCCTTGTCTTCCGAAAGAGCCAGGATATTCAAAGAATGGGTTTTCCATAGCCCGGAAGCTTCTATCGTTTTTCCTGAAAGCGAGCTCTTCTCAGGAATTTGATAGTAGTGTATATTTTGGTGAAGCTGAAAAGCATTGATAATCTCCTCTTGCTCAGAAGTTTCAACCTTTTTCTGTCCCGATCCATCCGGTAAAAAGAACTTTCCCAAAAAGAGAAAAAACAAGATAGCCGCAACCAGCAGAGCGATACCCACCGGCGTAACAGCAAATAGGCCATAGGGTTCCAGTCCGGCACTTTTAAGAAGGTCGTTTGCTAAAATCAGGTGTCCTGAACCGACCATGGTCAACGAGCCGCCTATGATCGCTGCAAATCCGACCGGCATTACCAATGACTGCGCCGGGATGTTTGCGCGTCTGGATATATCCATAATACCGGGAAGGAACAGCGCTGCAGCACCAATATTCTGAATTATTCCCGAAAGCGTTCCAACCGATACGGACAACAGTCCCAGGATACCTTTTCGGGATTCACCCGTACGTTTCAGCGCCCATTTTGAAAATGTTGCCATCATTCCGGTTTTGGCAATGCCCTCTCCAAGAATCATGACCGCTATCATGGCCACTACGGCATTGCTTGACAATCCGGATAAGGCCTCTTCCGAAGAAATCACCCCAACCCAAAAAAGAGAGAGCATGGAAAGAAGGGCCGTAACATCTATACGCACCCATTCCGTTATCAATAAAAAAACCGTGACCGACAATATGGCCAGTACTATGAGAATCTGAGCATCCATCTGTAAATATATAAAAGTAGTGTAATCCGGAAGGTGTACTTTTGAACATGGAGCTTCAAAGCCACTACCGTTTTATAGTGAGTTAACAAAAATCGGACGAAATGCGTTTACATCCACCGGGATGCACCTTTTTTTATGAATGGCGGAGATACTCTGACATATCTCTACCAGATACGATGTTTTGGAGTAAAACCCTTCCGTCGTCCTGTACAAACACCCTTCCCGTTGACCGATCCTCTTTGATTGTTCCATCACGATTCCATTGCAAGGATTCCGTCTTAAAATGTTCCTTTTCAATACAGCCGATAATCTCTCCAAATTTTGCTTCCACACTTTCATATACGGTAAAAAACAGCCCATCTTTCTGGCTGAAACGACATAAAATGCCTCTATCCGGCCCAAAAGGGTTTTTACTTTTACCTGAAATCATAAACTGTTTCCCCTCAAGGTTTATTTCCGGACGGTGACTGGAGGAATCGATCTTTTTGGCCATCCTTCGATAGTCCAGGTACTCCCCTTCTCCGACAGGAAAACGACAGAATCCAAGATCGGTATAGGCAAGATTTTGATAAAATCCTATGGATGGAAGGGAGGCATTCAATTCAATAAAATCGAGCTTTTTTCGAAGAGCGACCTGCTCAAGATGCTGCATAATGCAATGCCCATATCCTTTCCCCTGTGCTTCCGGGGCAACAAAAACACGCCGGATGTTTCTTCCGGCCAGGGTCCCCGTGCCAACCAGACCGTTGTCATAGTACAAGAAAAAATGGCCCTCCCGGGCGTCTTTCAATAAATTATCGTCCGAATGATACGACATGAAATACCTGAGCGTATGTTTTCCATAAACCCCCTCGTAGGCTTTCTGAATGGTTTCCAGAATCAGCTCCCTGGCTTCATTCAGATGGTGTTCTTCAAATGGAACCGGAGCCGCAACACGTGTTACTGGCATAAATTGATCTGATTAGCAAAAGGTATTAAAAAGTGTTTCCAATCCAATTCAGGTACATAATGGCTAGTACATTAAATAAAACATTTAAGACAGCCAACACTAAAATAGCGATAAACGGCCCTCTTTTTGAAGCTGCAAAGAGAAATAGAAAAGGAATAACGACCGTAATAATCGTATAATACAACGTCAAGTCCAGCTGCGTATACATATAGATCACTGATATTTTTTCAATGATATTCGTTGCCAAAATGAGCAAAGCAGCAACAAGCAAAGCGACATCCGAGCCTGCTTTCTTTGAAGACAGTGGCACGGCTTCCATCCTAAGCTGGTGACCACATTGGTCACAAAAGCGAGCCTGAGTACTGCTCATTACATGATCACACTTGGGACATAACATATTCCACTCTATTATTTAATGATGATTAATCCGTATTCCATGTCCGTATTCAGTCACCGGATATAAAAAGCCAATACGAACGAAAACGGAAGTATATGCCTGTACGCTTCTTATCACCAGGCCGATTAAATATTTTTTAATAAAAAGAAGGCACCATACAGGTTCAATAATAAATTCAAAACAGCTGCCAGCAAAACCAGAGTCCGCATCCCGCGTTTTGAAACGGATAAAATCAAAAGAAATGGAACCAGGCTAAGAACAAATCTATTCAGGTAGTATATGATATCATAGAGCTGATGATACATAGGAAAATACCAGGCTGAAATGTTTAAACCGCCCAATGAATTCACTACTAAAAAGAGTGAAAAAAAACCTAAAAGATTAACCACAATGCAGAATAACACCGCTGCGATGATCAAAGGAGCGGTTTTGGCCTTTCTTTTTAAAGGGGGCAGCTCCTCCATTTGACGTTCGGTGCCACAATGGGGACAAAAACGAGCGTTTACATTATCAATCTGCAACGAACACGTTGTACATTCCATACCAAATAACTAACAAGATTCCTTTTATATCCCAAACACCTCCTCCATACCGAGAAAAAGAATATAACCACTCAGGTGCTCCACATCAAAAAGAAATACCAGAGTGTAATCGTTATGGCTGACAACGGAACCCCTATACCGACCATCAATGAGGCGAGACGCGGATTGAGCCCATACGTTGACGCTAAAATGGCACCGGTGATCATGGGAGGCATGGCGGCCTGAATCAAGCTAACCTGTACGATCAGCCCTTGTCCGCCCAGAACGATTACATAAAGTAAAAACAGCAGCAGCGGTGCCATAAGCAGCTTATAAGACAACCCCCAGGCCATAGGAGAAAGATCGCTTCCCAGGCTGCTCCATTTTAACTGAAAACCCACCGAGATCAGTGCTATTGGAGTCAGAGTAGCCGCAAACGTATTCAATATATCAAGGCCGGTTCCGGTGGCTCTGAATCCAAAAATATTCATACATAAGGCGATCAAAAAAACAATAAAGGGAGGAAACGTAATAACGTGCTGAAGCATTTTTCTTTTCCGGACCTTCTCCGGCCCGAACATACCGACGATAACCATTCCAAATACACTAACCACGACAAAGGTACCCGGCTGATCGACCATAAAGGCCATCTGCATCCCTTCTGCCCCGAATAAGGCTTCTATGACCGGGAAGCCAACAAACGCCGTATTTCCGAGTCCGCCGGTAAGAATAAGGCAACCAGTGGTTGTCCGGGAAAACTGGAGATATTGTGCAAGTATTTTGAAAAAAAGAATCGAAAAGAAAAACACCAGCCAGGATACGGCTATGGGGAAAAACAAATCGGGGCGAAGATCAACAGCAGGGATGTGAATCAGTCCAAGTGCCGGAAGTGCAATATAAATGACATATTGATTGAGGGCTATGTGCGTATTGTCAGGAAACGCCCTCACCCGTTGAAGCAGCATACCTATAATCAGGCAGATAAGAAGCAGTATAATGGGTCCGGCCGGTTCCATGCTACAATGGGATTAAAGAGTGATTTTGCCGTCTTCCGTTTCTGGTGATAAACGGCTTGTCGCAAAAACAACGTTCAATTAATCAAAGGCATATCATGTCTGTAAAAAAATACAAACCCGGCCTTCAACAACGATCGTCAAAATAGCTGATGGACAAAAGGTATCCAAAAAAAAAGACAGGCCGAAGCCTGTCTTTTATACATACACAAACCGGTTTACTTCCGGTACATTGAAAACCAAACGACACTCATCCATCCATAAAGAGTCGGGTTTGGCCAGGTACAGGTTTGGCGTAGTAGCCATTCTCGTCCGGTGTAACCGGAGGCGGGGTATCCCACGAAAAGTCTCTTGGATCTACGGTAAGCCTTTGCTTACTTGCAATCGCCTGATCCCAGGTGACCACCTGTCCGGAGTATGAAGCCATGAATCCCATAATGGCGGTCATGGATGACCGTGCTCCATGGTCTGTATCATCAATAACATTTCCGGCACGAACAGAAGCAAACAGTTCGTCCATTTCCTGCTGATACGGGCTTGGGTCGTTTTCAGCATCGTACGAGAAGATAACATTTCCGTTACGATCTACTATTCTGTCGTCGCCCATAAAACCTTTGGAGCCCTGGAACTGCTCTGCAACACGATTGGCGCAATTAGGAATCTGCCGACACTGGCCGTTTACAATAATTCCGCCCGGATAGGTATACTCAATGGCATGGTGATCAAAGTTTTCGCCATACTCTTTACCGGTGCGCACTTCCGATCCGCCCATACCATGCGCTGAAATAGGATATGCTCCCAGAAACCAGTTTGCGATATCCAGATTATGAATCAATTGATCCAGCACTTGGTCACCAGCCATCCAGATAAAATAATACCAGTTTCGGATTTGGTACTCCAACTCTGAATATTCCGGCCTTCTTGGGCGAACATCAAACAGGCCCTGATTCCAGTACACCTGTGCAGAAATAATATCACCCAGATCACCCTGCTGGATTCGCCTGTGCATCTCCCGGTATTTGTTCTCATACCGGCGCTGGAGGCCTACGACAACATTCAGGCCTTTTTCTTTTGCAATTTTTCCGGACTCCAATACACTTCGCACCCCTGAAGGGTCGCATGCCACCGGCTTCTCCATAAAGATATGCTTTCCCTGTTGCACGGCTTCCTGATAATGAAGCGGCCGGAAAAAAGTAGGAGTAGCAAGAAGAACTACATCGGCCAGGGCAATGGCATGTTTGTAGCTGTCAAATCCAACAAACCGGTTTTCCTCAGGAACCTGAAGCTTTTCAGTGCCTCCGTAGCGCATGGATAATCGTTCGTAACTGTCATTCAATCTGTCTGAAAAGACATCGGCCATAGCTACAAGAGTTACCCCGGCATCGGCTTCTAGAGCATTAAATGCCGCTCCGGTCCCCCTGCTTCCACAACCTACCAGAGCAACTTTAATACGGTCGGAACCGGCTGCATACGCCTTACCGGCAAAAGGCAATGAGCTAAGAAGGAGTCCACCTGCAGTAATGGTCGAAGCTTTCACAAAATCCCTGCGCGTAATCGCATTCATACTTTTGTTATCTCTTTTCATTTTTAAAAAGTTTCATTCTATGTGATTCCTTTCCTCGTTGCATAACACGATATACAACTCGGCTTTAAAAAACATCAAGGTACTTTACCCCCATCCTGATTACACAAACTGTGCATGATACCAAGCCGGGAAAAAGCCAAACTACATACATAAACGATTCTTTCAATAATAATCATGTGTAAACCCATCTAAATACTCAAGAGGAAAACATGAACTCACCAGGTATCTTCACAGAAGAATACCTTCATTTGGCAATCATTCCCATTGAAGAGATGGCATAAAGGAGCAAAAGATGCAACATTCTAATCCACGTACAAATGGATTCACATACCTGTAAAAAATGTAAGGTAAGCAAATGTGAAAAGGAATGGCTAATTGTTAATAATTGTTATGAATGCACGACTTTAATTCATTTTATATCATCCTCTCATTCCTAATCCTACTGTTATGAGCCTTTTACTTAATAAACGCGTTCTCATGTTTGTAGACCATACCTATGAAGATCTTGAATTGTGGTATCCGAAGTTACGGCTGGAAGAAGAAGGAGCCACGGTCGTTGTTGCCGGTCCTGAAGAAGGGGTTGTATACATGGGAAAAAACGGCTATCCCTGTCGCTCGGATGCTGCATTCACAGACATGGATTCAAACGATTTTGATGCATTGGTTATTCCGGGTGGCTTTGCGCCCGACAAACTGCGCAGAGACCCCAGGGTACTGCAACTGACGCGGGAATTTCAGGAGGAATCAAAACCGCTAGCCCATATTTGTCATGCCGGATGGATTCCCATTTCGGCTAAAATCATGGAAGGATACCGTTGTACCTCAACCCCGGGTATTAAAGACGATCTTATAAATGCGGGAGCCGATTGGGTAGATGAAGAAGTGGTCGTTGACCGAAACCAGGTCAGCAGCCGTAATCCGAACGACCTCCCTGCCTTCTGCCGGGAAATTATTCGCCTGATGCAGTCATAGCCTCCCTTCCTGTTCCATTATTCTGCGCATTGTAGTACGGCACTCTTAAGAGAAACGATTTTTATCCGATAATCAGGGGTAACGCTGGCTTTTTATGCCCTGTGCAAAAACGTATTATTATGTTTTTTCACTTCTTCCAATTCAATAAAGACCTTCACAGGTGTTTTTTTTGAACTCAAGGCAGCATCCAAAACTCATCGGGATGCTATCTTTTTACAACGTTTAGCGTACGTATCCTTGACCATCGGAAACCATTGTGGTATTTTTAGTTTCCACAAAAGTAAAGGCTCTTCTGTGGATCACAAAGAAATTAAACCATGATCAGGTATCTGTTTAACCTTCAATCATTACCTAAAATAATTGCAATTATGAAAAATATTGTATCTATTACACTTATTCCTCTTGTATGTTTCCTGTTATTTTCTGCGACTTTGAATATGGCAAACGCCCAAAATCGTGATGCCAGTCCTCTCAGCTGGGGGCCAAAAGTCGGTGTAACCGTCTCCGATATGTTTGGTGATGATGTTGGCACAACAAGCATGAGAACCGGTTTTACCGGGGGTGTTTTTGTAAATTACAGAGTCAGCCCTGCTTTTTCCGTTCAACCGGAAGTCCTGTTCACTATGAAAAACATTGAGGCAGGCGTTTTGGGTGGACCTCAAACCGAATACGACTTTGGATATCTTGAAATACCGGTCTTGCTAAAAAACCATTTTGAAACAAGCGGGCCCATTTCTCCGAACTTCTATGTCGGTCCTTCGCTGGCTATTCAACTCTACGGAGAAGCAGACGGCGAGAATATAAAGGACAACCTTGAACCCATTGACTTTGGCATCGTTGTTGGTGGAGGAGTAGACATCATAGATCGTATCAACCTGGATCTTCGATACACCATCGGTGTTAAAAACGCATTTGACCTTCCGCAAAGTCCCTCTGCAAAAGTTGGTTCATTACAAATTACCATGGGTTTTTCCATTTAATTTAACCAGCGTATCAGGTAGAGATCAGCGCAGCATTTTTAACAGAACTATCCCAAACAACCCCCATTGGACACACTTTGAAAGGTGTGTCCTTTCTTATATAAAAAACGTGTATTATGTAAAGGATAAAGTATTTCGCATGAGATAAACCCATATACATGAAAGACTCAGACCACAACCTTCGAGGTCGTATTATTGATGCCTCTTCCCGGTTATTCAGAAAACACGGTATCCGCTATGTTACCATGGATGAAATCGCAAAGGAACTGGGTATTTCAAAGAAAACGGTCTATGCCCATTTTGAAAGCAAGGAAATCCTTCTGAGAGAATCGATTATAGCCAGGATTTCTGAGCAAAGAAAAAAACACACACTGATTCTTAAGAATGCGGAGAACGTAATTGACGGCCTTGTACAGCTTATGTTCGAAATTTTACGTGAACTGGAGCAGATAAATCCGCAGTTTCTGGACGAAATTCAAAGGTATTACCCGGGCATTGCCCAACAAATCCGGAAAGAGCGGACTCAGAAAAACATGGATGAGCTGCTCGGGTTGCTTAAAGACGGAAAAAAGGAAGAGCTGTTTCGAAGTGACCTTGATATTCAGATTCTGGCCAAGCTGTTTATGTCTCAAATGAATAACATTTCGGATCCGGAAGTTTTTCCTATTACTGATTACCCCAGGCCAAAGCTTTTTGAACACGCATTTCTGATGTTCCTGCGTGGAATAAGCACGCCCAAAGGACAGGTATTTCTGGATCAGATGATACAGAAACACAAAATAACACTACGTTCTACTCTATAGATCGTCCTGTTGTATACCTGTTAGCTGCAGGTCCCCCTTTTATGTCGGACCGGGACAGGAATACTTTTTTAAAACCGTTAAAACCAACCCAATCTCTGCCCATGAAGAGATCCCTCCTCTGAAGCCGGGTGGTGTGATTTTTTGAAAATCTGCATGGCCCGGTTTTTTTTATGTCTGTCTATATAGACGGACCGAGTTTCAGCGCGGATAGCGAAGTTATGGCATATGCCGCCGCTCCAATGGCCATAACGACCACAAATCCCGATTCAATGGCAATCATCGTAGCCAACGCCGTTGCGACGACCGACATGCAGCTGTCAATACCACATGCCCACGGAATATGCGTTTCATTTTTACCTCTCAGTAACCGAAGTCCAAACGGGAACATCATTCCCATTCCCAAAGCCGGCGGTGCCAGAATCCCAAGAACATAAACGATTTTTATCCAGACAGGCCAGGCCATTCCCATATCCAGCATGGGCATCAACAGTAATGTATAGAGCAAAACCATCCCCGTAATCACTCCGCCTGTTGCACTTGTAACCGAACGGCTGGCGGGGAAAAAAGAAGAAATATAGCTTCCGATTCCAGAAAAAAGCAGCAACGCAGCAAGGACCGCGGCAGCCGCATATACCGGCTGCCCTAGGAACAGAAGCAGTTTTTGAATTAATACGATTTCAAAAAACATGAATCCTGTTCCGATTCCGAAAAAGTATAAAAAGGTCCATCGCCGTTTCTTCCCATACCAGCGAATCCTGAATAAGGGCAGCAGTATTAAAATCACCGAAGCCAGCAGCACCTGCACAAGGGTTACCACCCCGATAACATATCCGAGTTCGATGTATGGAAGCTCCCTTAGTCCAAAAATTCGGGCGACTTCCGGTATCGAAGTCAACGTCATAAACCTTGAAAAATACGGTTTCTGATCGGTTGCGGGATGAATATAGAAGG
>JASCXY010000370.1 GCA_030012235.1 Balneolaceae bacterium ANBcel3
TGATCCGTCTTCTGTTGTGAGGCGGGAGATGTAAACACCGGATGGAAGATTTATGGCGTTCCAACGTACATGATGGGTTCCCGGTGCCAATTCTTCTTGTTTTAGTAAGGCGACCCTTCTTCCCAGGGCATCAAATACTTCCAGGGCAACCCGGCTTTCCCGTGGCAAGTCAAATGATATCACTGTTTCAGGATTGAAGGGGTTTGGATAGTTTTGATGGAGCTGAACCCGATCTGGCAGGGAAGGATCCGTATCTGCAAAAATAGGGATGGATATGTTGAGGGGTTCGAATTTATACGCCAGGCTTCGCTCATCTATTTCCAAATCCAGTATATCAAAGGAGATCCCGCCCCAAATTTCCGAAGTAAAACGTAATCTCAACAGGGCTTTTTCCCCCTGCTTAAGAGAACCGGAGTCAATGCCCGGAGCTTCGAGTGGAAATGCCGATCCAAGAGCGATCGACAAAACCCCATCTTCGTAATTGTATACGTGCGCCGAATAATTGCTGTCCAAAGATCCATACC
Organism: Balneolaceae bacterium ANBcel3; assembly: GCA_030012235.1. Taxonomy (GTDB): domain Bacteria; phylum Bacteroidota; class Rhodothermia; order Balneolales; family Natronogracilivirgulaceae; genus JASCXY01. The sequence continues at coordinate 525 of JASCXY010000370.1, forward strand.
ACAATTCTTTAAGCTCCAGCGGAGAAGAACCCGGCCTCAAATCTAATGTTAGTGCATATACATCTTTATCTGCAAACCCCTCAACTACCAATGCAATGTCTATGCTTTGATCATCGCCCGTGTCATCGGAAATATCAACAAACCGAACCTGAAGCGAATCATTTTGAGTATTTCTCTCAGAAATAATTTTGGCTATCGGATCGTCCGTATGGTCATCCAGTCGTTCAAAATCGGATAATCCAAGCATTTGTCGGTTCCCGTTTGGATCCACTGGAAGATAAAACGTATCGTCGTTAAGCATCCGAAAAAGCAACGATGCATCGTAGGGTGTCAATCGGCCGTCACCACTTAAATCCGAGATATATTTCTGGAAAAAGGACATTTCGCCCCCGGACAATGTGTATGTGAGCATGCCAACAGCATCGTCCCGGTTGATTTCTCCCGATTCCAAAAAATCTCCCCACTTCATAGATTCTATACTCAATTCCGATGCAGAGAGAAACCGGGTTCGATGGTATCCAGAGGGACCGGAATGTACTTTAGCAAGGGCCGCCCATGACAACTCTTCTATTTTTATGGGAAGTTCAAATAGATGTATGTTTCGGCCTTCCGATGGGAGAATCCACTCATATAGTTCGCCACTGTTGGTTTTGGCCACAATCCCCAGCCCGGTTCCGGCCGAAGCGTTAAAAAAAGCAATCAGGTTATTGTTGTAGTACAAACCGTTTTCGGGCTCTATCATAAAATAACGGGCCGCACGAAAGGGGATATCGGTCTCTGCTCCGGGGAACATCATTGGCTTATCTGTGGATTGAACAAAGCGGGCCTGAGGATAATACTGCTTATCCATGAAACCATACTCATTATGAGCCGAAAGCCCGGAAGTCATATGCCAAAGATGGTTCTGAATTAAGGCATGTTCAAACCCTGAGCCTCTTTCGATCAACTGTGCGTCCATGGCATCAAAAAAGTCTATATGATAGTCTTCAGCCACTTCACCCCAAACATCAACCCAGTACTCCATTCCAAATTTCTCTGCATAGTAAAGCATCCAGGTCGCATGCGCATATGAATCGTTCACACTTGAT
>JASCXY010000371.1 GCA_030012235.1 Balneolaceae bacterium ANBcel3
AATACATATCAGGAACTCCTTGATGCCGGTATGAACCGTGATACGCTTTTGTTTAATATGGGCATCCTCTATTACAACAATGAGAACTACCAAAAAGCTTCTGAAAGCTTTTCGGCTGTCGATTGTACTGTTTTCAGCCCACAACAATCTATTGCGTCATGCTATTGGTATAGTGCTATCAGCAGCTATCAGGCTGCAAATATTGCTTCCGCAGTTTCCTACACAGAAAAAACCATATCTGTTGACAGCCGGTACAAAACAGATGCGAAACGGTTTTTGCAATATTTATCCGGTTTAGATAAGAGTTAAGTATCCGGTCTTAACTTCTTTATAGGCCTTTCTGTTAAAACCGGATCCGTTTACTATGGATTACGGATTTCTGTGAAATGTTTTTCGCTATTTTGTACGTATACTGATTATTTTAGATGATATCGTATACGAACTCTAAACTTATATCACTGTGGCCAATCCTTTGCTTCAGGCAAATGAAAAAGATCCTTCATTTGAACATCATATCAGGCCGACGTATTTAGACGAATTTATAGGCCAAAAAAAAATCGTATCCAATCTTTCTGTTTTTATTAAAGCAGCTAAAGGCAGGGGTGATGCACTTGACCATGTGATCTTATCCGGTCCCCCCGGACTCGGAAAAACAACCCTGGCTCATATCATAGCTCATGAAATGGGTGTTCAGATAAAACCAACAACCGGGCCTGTTCTTGAAAAACCCGGTGATCTGGCAGGTATGCTGACAAATCTTGAGAAAGGAGATATTCTTTTTATTGACGAAATTCATCGTTTAAATCCGGTCGTTGAAGAGTATTTGTATTCCGCAATGGAAGACTTCAAACTGGATATTGTGATTGATTCGGGACCAAGCGCCCGAAGTGTTCAAATCGATTTAATGCCGTTTACATTGATCGGAGCCACCACACGAAAGGGTCTTCTTACTTCGCCCCTGAGAGCGCGTTTCGGTATTGATTTGCGCCTGGATTACTACGATGTAGAATTACTGCAACATATTGCAACGCGCTCTTCCCGGATATTAGGATTGAATATAACGGATAAAGGCGCTTATGAAATTGCCCGCAGAAGCCGTGGAACCCCAAGAATTGTGAACCGGTTACTCAGGCGCACCCGAGACTTTGCAGAGGTCGATGGCAAAAATGCCATTGACGATCAAATAGCTGATAAAGCGTTAAATGCCCTGGATGTGGATCCAAGAGGACTGGACGAAATGGATATTCGCATACTGAATACCATCATTGAAAACTATTCGGGCGGACCCGTTGGCCTCGGAACGCTGGCTGTCGCCGTTGGAGAAGAAAAAGGTACCATCGAAGAAGTGTATGAACCTTTTCTTATTCAGGAGGGTTTCTTACAACGAACGCCTAAAGGCAGGGTAACTACGCGAAAAGCGTATGAGTATCTCGGTATTCAACGTTCGTATAATGATGATCTTTTTTCTTCTGATTAATCCATTTGTGCCCGCGTTTTCTTTTACCGGCTTCACACCCGGCTTTTTTTTAATAACGGGCTTTTTTGTATTTTTGCTCCTTAATTAACTTTTTTAACCCTTTAACCGATCTGTTCTTTCGATCTGTTTTTT
>JASCXY010000372.1 GCA_030012235.1 Balneolaceae bacterium ANBcel3
AGACCGCAACATATGCGGCATTTCTTATGGCATCAGTACATTTTTAAAAATGTAATGTATCCCCTTAATCCTGCATAAAAGAACCAAATACTGGCTGACGATGCGAAAATAAGAATACAAAAATTTAGCTAAAAGACGGAATAATCACTAATTAAAAATTAATGCAAACCAAGATTATTAAAATTTTTTCAGATAATGCGTTTTGTCCACCTATCTTAAAATTCTTACATCGGCAATTCTTCCGGTTGTACTCCCTTCTACGGCCTCAAAACGAACGGTATGGATCCCATCTTCCCGACCGTCCACTACCCACACCGGCAATGCATAGCTTCGCTCTGAAAAACGGTTTTCATCACTTCCATCCAGACGTACTTCTGCAAGATGATTGTCATTGAAGTATATATGAAAATGGCGGTTGGCATCACCACCATAATAGATCAATCTCAATACACGGGCTTCTCTGCCGGGGTCATTCATATCATACGAAAACCAATTCGTTGACTGGCGCCAATGCTGGTTCATAAGTACCCCCGTACTGGTATTCTCGCCCTGAAAGTTGTGTTCCGATTCCGGCTGTTGCTGTCCCGGTCTAACACGGGCAATGGTCTGGTTTTCCATATCCATCAAAGCACCTTCTTTTTCTGCAAGTTCTTCCCGCATATGTTTAACTTCCTCTTTTGTTCCGGTTTGCCAATAAAGAATGTAGCGGGTATCGTGAACTTGATAGAATGGAACCAACTGGAGTTCTTTCCCTTCATCGGACGGATATAAAATCTCTGAAATATCCAGTGAAAGCGGCTGAGAGGAATTGCGCTGAACACGTTCCATCCAGCGGTCGTCATCAATGACCAGCATGGGCATGGCACTTCGTGGATAGAGAATGCCCGGAGAAACCTGTCCCATACGACTGTCATCCGCTATAAGGCCCTCCGTATGATCTGTCGTTGTAGGTGCTGCCATTACCAGCGGACCATGAAGAATGGCCATGTACGGGCTGCCATCGGGCATATATTCTCCATACGTACTCATGGGTAAATGTACTCTTATCTGATCTCCATCACTCCACATCCGGTTTATACGCATATAGGAGCCGGATTGACTTTCGGATGGTATGGATTCCCCATTAATTTCAATAATCATTTCCCCATCGGCAAGCCATTGAGGATGACGTACGTTTATATCAAATCTCTGGCTTTGATCCAGGCTCAGAGTCAGCATGGACTGCTCCGACTCCGGATACGTTGTTTCCTGAACCAGGGCTAGGCCTTTGTCTTTCCAATCCACTTTTGACGGTACAAACAAATTTACATATAAACCATTGCTGCTATGCGCATAAATCAACTCGCCATATTTTGTATGGTTCTCGATACCCGATCCAACACAGCACCAAAACGTCTTTTCCGGATTGGAATAGACCCGATAATGACCCGGCCTCATGGGCGTAAAATAGACCAATCCACCGTGTCCCGGGTGTTGTGAAGAAAGGATATGGTTATACATGGCCCTTTCGTAATAATCAATGTACCGCACATTCCCGGAAGTAAGAAACAGCTGACGTGATAGTTTCATCATGTTGTATGTATTGCACGTCTCCGGCCCTTCACGG
>JASCXY010000373.1 GCA_030012235.1 Balneolaceae bacterium ANBcel3
CGACCGCAACATATGCGGCATTTCTTATGGCATCAGTACATTTTAAAATATGTAATGTATCCCCTTAATCCTGCATAAAAGAACCAAATACTGGCTGACGATGCGAAAATAAGAATTCAAAAATTTAGCTAAAAGACGGAATAATCACTAATTAAAAATTAATGCAATCCAAGATCATTAATATTTTTCATAAAATGCGCTTTATCCACCTATCTTAAAATCCTTACATCGGCAATTCTTCCGGTTGTGCTTCCTTCAACAGCCTCGAAACGAACGGTATGGATCCCATCTTCCCGACCATCCACAACCCAGACCGGTAAAGCATAGCTTCGCTCTGAAAAACGGTTTTCATCACTTCCATCCAGACGTACTTCTGCAAGATGATTTTCATTGAAGTATATATGAAAATGGCGGTTCGCATCACCACCATAGTACATCAATCTCAAAACACGGGCTTCTTTACCGGGGTCATTCATATCATACGAAAACCAATTCGCTGACTGGCGCCAATGCTGGTTCATAAGTACCCCCGTGCTGGTATCCTCTCCCTGAAAGTTGTGTTCCGATTCCGGCTGTTGCTGTCCCGGAATAACACGGGTAATGGTCTGGTTTTCCATATCCATCAAAGCACCTTCTTTTTCAGCAAGTTCTTCCCGCATATGTTTTACTTCCTCTTTTGTTCCGGTTTGCCAATAAAGAATGTAGCGGGTATCGTGAACTTGGTAGAATGGAATTAATTGGAGTTCTTCCACTTCATCAGCCGGATATAAAAGCTCTGAAATATCCAATGAAATCGGATGATAGGGATTGCGACGGACACGTTCCGTCCAGTGGTCGTCTTCAATGACCAGCATGGGCATGGCGCTTCGCGGATAGAGGATACCCGGCGAAACCTGTCCCATGCGACTGTCATCCGCTATAAGGCCCTCCGTATGATCTGTAGTTGTAGGTGCTGCCATTACCAGCGGACCATAAAGAATAGCCATGTATGTGCTGCCATCGGGCATATATTCTCCATACGTACTCATGGGTAAATGTATTCTTATCTGATCTCCATCTTTCCACATCCGGTTTATACGCATATAGGAGCCGGATTGACTTTCGGCTGGTATGGATTCCCCGTTAATTTCAATAATCATTTCCCCATCGGAAAGCCATTGTGGATGACGTATGTTTATATCAAACCGCTGGCTTTGATCCATGCTCAGAGTCAGCATGGACTGCTCCGACTCCGGATACGTTGTTTCCTGAACCAGGGCTACGCCTTTGTCTTTCCAATCCACTTTTGACGGTACAAACAAATTTACATATAGCCCATTGCTGCTATGGGCATAAATCAACTCACCGTATTTTGTGTGGTTCTCGATGCCCGAACCAACACAGCACCAAAACGTCTTTTCCGGATTGGAATAGACCCGATAATGACCCGGCCTCATAGGTGTAAAATAGACCAGTCCGCCGTGTCCCGGGTGTTGTGAAGAAAGGATATGGTTATACATGGCTCTTTCGTAATAATCAATGTACCGCACATTTCCGGAAGTAAGAAACAGCTGACGTGATAGTTTCATCATGTTGTATGTATTGCACGTCTCCGGCCCTTCACGA
>JASCXY010000374.1 GCA_030012235.1 Balneolaceae bacterium ANBcel3
TCAATACCTTCTGTCCAGAATTCTCGTAATCGCTCCTCGTTCTGAGAATAGTCCCAGGGGCCTTCTCCATAGCGACTCCACTCGATGTGAGCACGCATCATCGGTTCATGATGGGAATATCCAATAACGACTCCATATTCATCAGCCAGTTTTGGATTCATCGGATCATCGTCGTGAAATGCTTTGCCCCACATGGCAGGCCAAAGATAATTGCCTTGTAGTCTGAGAATCAACTCAAATACATGCTCATAAAATTCGTGGGTAAACCAGCCATAGCGGGTGACAACCCACCCAAGCAACCCGGGATTCTCATTATTGATGAAGATTCCCCGATATTGAACTCCCGGTTCACCGATCGTATAGCGTTCAGGTGAAACATAAATATCGGATTGATGAACCACAGGGACATCTGCCCACCAATGCCAGGGCGAAACACCAATCTGCTTGGACATTTCGTAGATTCCAAAGGTGGTACCACGCCGGTCGCTTCCGACAATGACCAGCGCCTCGCCAACGCCTTCCACTGGGTTTGAAACAACCTCGATATGGAATTTCTCCCACTTACCTTCCAGCCCGGAGATGTCTATTGCGCCCTCATCCGAAAGACGATCTATTACCGGACTCAACCCTACGGTTCCGGCAATTATGATACGATCCGTATTCGGAATCTCTCCAATATGAAGGTCCGGCTGATTATGAGTAACACGTTCAATATCCGCTTGTAAATCCCGGTAGGCACGTATCACTCCCGGATGATCCTGATCGCTGATATACAGCGGGACGGGGGTTCCATCGATGGATAATGCGAAATATCCGGGCTGAGCTTCAAAGCTGATAATTTTATCACGATGTGGAGATGCTTCAACTGTGATTACCGCCGAAAGCATAATTGCTGCAATCAATACCGCCGAAAGTACTCCTTGATATAAAAAGGGGGTCTTTACATCGACATTGGAAAAAACAGATCCACCAGGTGATGGTATACGTTTGGAAAGTAGTTTCATGTTCATCTGATATATAAATATGTTTGAATCTTAGCTGGCTTTAGGGAAAGCCTGAATTACAAGTATGTATTATATAAAAACCAAAAAACAGGAATTTAAATACATGGTTTCTGTGAGCCGGATGATTTCTAACAAAAAAGTGATCTGACAATAATTATCTGGTCATCGTTTTTGAATAAACAATACGTATTTAACGCATAAACCGGTTAAAAGAATACCCACCCCAAGCCGCTATTTGGAAAAATAGTATGTAGCTTACCTCATAAACTAGCTATACAGCTTATATTTAATATGCTTGCACCTTTTTTGGGAACAAAGCTGTTTTTCTCAAATCTTAACAGAAACGAGTTGTTTTGGACGTTGGATTCGATAAACCAACCGGTTATTTATAAACATCCAGAAATGCATATTAAACAATTTCTGGGTTATTTTCAGAATAATAAATCCATTTGATGAAGTATCATCAGGGGAAAATTCCAAGTTTGCTATATGAAATAGCAACTTTTTTGATGGCACTGATAAACGCGGCTGTGCGCAGATCGGTTTGATGTTTTTTGGATGTTTCAAACATTTTATGATAGGCTGTAACCATGGT
>JASCXY010000375.1 GCA_030012235.1 Balneolaceae bacterium ANBcel3
TCTACTTCATGGACGAGCGAGCGCAAGGAAGATAAAATTCGTTGAATGAAAAAGTAAATCAGTCCAAGGGTAACACTCAAAGCCACAACGGTTAGAAAAAGTAGCTGGAAAAAAGAAGTACCCGCTTTTTTTCTGGTGGCAGAAGCATCAAATCCTAAAATGGCCGTTCCCCAGCGCTTTTCACCAATTTGAAGTGGCTGTAACACTTCAAGAACCCATCCATACTCGGGATCCTCAAAGATAGAGGTCAGCGTTTCTCTGGTTTCTATAACATGTAACAGCCTTTCTGAGGTCAATGGTTGATTATACATTGTCAGATCGCTGTGGCCGATTATTAGGTTTCGGTTATCCTGGATAGAGATGTATTTGATAGAAGGAACATTCTCAAGAAAATTATGGATATGGGATTCGAGATGATCTGCGCCTGTTATTTCCTGCTGTTCGGCCTGAATGAGAGCATCGATGACCGGAATGGAAAAGGATTTTGCAATGGATCGGGCATTATTTTCAAGTTCATCGATAATCAACGATCTCCATTGATATAAAATGGCAAACGATATCAGAACCATCAGCACCGTTACAATCAGGCCAATGGTAGACAGTATGCGAAAGCGGATACTGGACTCATACCATTCTTGCAGGGCAGAAACAATGTTCATTATTCTTGAAGTAGAGAGGTGTTTTCAGGTAAGAGCTGCAGATAATCCTCCGGCCTGGCTTCTATAAAACCGTAGGCAAATTCGGGATCCCATTGCTGAATACGATCAGAAAATGCGGGATCAGAAGGATCCACTTGAAGCAGAGCTGTTTTGATACTGCCAATGATATCGGGATCATAGTCTGCAGAAGCTACCAAGGGCGACCCCGGTACCGGATCCGATTGAGCGATCACTCGTATTCCTCTGCCGGAAAACTCATCTGCAACCCGGTCCTTTACACTTCCGGCATCATAGTTACCTCGCATAACTTCATACACAACGATATGATGATTCGAAAAATGCGTTTTTCTTGACAACCGGGATTCATCCACCCAGCCATACGCTGTGAGCCAATTTCCTGAATAAGAGAGATCGGAGGGTAATGCGAGGTTTCGGCCATACAGTGATTCAAGATCATGGATATCAGAATCTTCTTTTACAATGACAACAGAGTGAAAAAAAGGCTTTCCATCTTCATTGAGAGGTTTTAAAACCGGAACAAGATTGAAGTCTTCTTGAGAAATGAAATAAATGTAAGAACCCAGAAATGCGGCGTGGATAGATCCATCCGCAAGGAGCATCACCGCGTCAGAATACGATGGACTAATTACCAGCTCAAAGTGATAGGGGGTTTCTTCTATCAAATAGTCCAGCAGAGGCTGATAGCCCTGATATAAAATGTTTGCTGGAAAACGCGAAACGACTCCAATGTTTACCGTATCTGCTCTTTGGTCTGCACGGTGTTTATGTATGTTGTCTGACGGATACGACGCGGATATATCAATCATCAAACGGAATAAGATCCATGAGATAAGAGCAGCCACCGTTGCCAGTGCAGCTAATGTCATCCATATTTTCTTATAGGCCATGTTACTGAAAAGCTATCTGTCGGGTAGGG
>JASCXY010000376.1 GCA_030012235.1 Balneolaceae bacterium ANBcel3
GGGATGTATTAAAAAATAGTGTAAGTATTCGATAAACGGGCTTCCGGGAGCACAAACCTTTGCTTTTAAAGCATATTTTAGAGCATCCTCCTGATTTCCGTTTTCTTGACATAGCCATGCCAAAAGCGAAAAGCCCACCGCATCCATGCCTCTTTTTTTGATATGCGCCTTCAGGTTGGCAATACCGGATTCGGGATCGGATTCGAACTGGCTGATATATGGCTGTAGACTCTCGGGAATCTCAAAAGGCAATCCTTGCATGGTTCCGGATATTGTAAAAGAAAAACGTTGATCGATTGAAATAGTTCGCCAATTCAGATGTTACCGCGATATTGCGTTTGATAAACACCCATAAAAAAGTGTAAGCACAAAAACAGGCCTTTTTCATAATTTGTAAGTGACCACCACTTAATATGATCACAAGGTAGCTTTCTGGCTACTCAACCCAACCTTAAAATAGATAAACATGCGGGATTATAAAACAAAAAAAGAGTATAATTCGGCGTCGTTCTACCAGCTTCCCATCGCATCATTAAACATATTGTCAGCAATACGGTTTAAAGCCTGAAGTGCTGCTTCATCCTCACCATCGACGTCTTCTCTTGGGTCGAACTCAAAGGTTCCGCTAAAGTTTTTATTCCATTCCGGTTCCCCTTTTTCCGTATAGGTGTACGAAGCTCTTACGGATATCTGAATTCTATTCAGCTGAGCCTGCTGGTCGCCTGCAACACTGAATGGCCGGTTGGAGTAGGAGGTAATGACACCTTCCAGTACCACGTCGGCGTTTTCGGGTGAACTGGTAAGCTGAAGACGTGTCTGGTTGATAAATCGGTTGGTCAGGGCTTCATTGAGCAAATCACTCAATGTACCCAGTCCGCTCCCAGATTGATCCGCGAAAAAGGGGATATATACCGTCCGGACATTGGATGGGATGGATACTCCGGTGAAACTGTAGCGGAAGCAACCTGAGATCAGCAATAGAAAAAGGCAAAGTACCCAAAAAAGATGCGTGCTATTCAATTTCATATTGATCAATTTTTCTGTAGAGTGTTCGTTCACTCATCCCAAGTGTCTGCGCTGTTTTTCTTCGGTTTCCTGCATATTTATGAAGCGCTTTCTCAATAAGAAAGCGTTCCATTTCTTCCACAGAGGGCAGTTCTTCAGATTCAAACAGAGAAAGCACCTGTTTTTGATCCTCATTAAGGGATTCGGTGTTAACCGTTTCAGATCTCGGATTTGTCTGTCGCCGGTAGGGTTGCTCTATTTCTGTAATCGGATCTTCTTCATCAAAATCCGCTTCAGAATATGCAGAAAGATCGACCATATTGGAGGCACTCCGGGTTTCATGGGGCTCCGGACGATAACCGGATTGTGGAAGTGATTTTGGAAGGTGCCCGGATTTAAGAGAATTGTAAAAGAGGGTACCCAGCATTTGTTTCATATCCGACATATCACTTTTCATGTCGAGCAGCGCACGGTAGATATACGATATATTCATCTGTTCCGGGCCGTTAAAGGCATCCTCTCCGGAATTCTGGTTGAATACAACGGGCAGGTTATCCGGTGCTCCAAGACTTTGCCGTCC
>JASCXY010000377.1 GCA_030012235.1 Balneolaceae bacterium ANBcel3
TAGCAATGAGTTTAGAGAAGAAAGTGGCCGGTGTGAAAGTCGGCTGCTTTTTTTTTTGAAAAATGAACCCGGTATGGTTCATAGTTTCTACACTGATTGTAGAACTAAAAACCAGTTCAGGCACTGGCTCATTAAAATATCGAGTAAAAGGTACAAAAGAAAATTTAGACGATACAACGGATACTTAATTCAATATTCCTTGACACAGGTCGTATGTCTTCTGGCTGGTTATTATCTAATAAAAGGGGTTCAATATGAAAAACGGCATACTTTATGCTCCGTTTATGTTTTAAAAGGCCGATTTCATATCTAATAAAAGTGGAATTCGAGAACAGGCTGTTAGTTAGTTTGGATACATTTGAAAGCCATTTTAATGGTTTTGGTTAATACGTATTTATAAAAAGCAGAGAAGAATTATGTCAGTAAAAAAAAATGCAGAATGGACAATACGGGCACGGCTACTGGTGATGACCATAGCTTTGTTGTTCGCAACCGGTATATTTCTGACCGTGACGGCTATTATTTCAGCCACCAAAGGAATGAACGAAGTGGCCGAATTTGTTATAAATATGAAGATGGATGGCGACTTGTCCTCTATAGAAATATATGTTAATGCTCATTATGGAGGTTTGCGATTTAGTGAAGGAGAGTTGGTGGATGAAGAAGGCACCATTCTGGGATCCAGTCACGATCTGGTGGATCGGATAGGTGAAGACCTTAATGTTGTAGCTACCATTTTTAAACGGGATGGAAATGACTTCAGGCGTGTTTCAACAAACATAAGAGATGAGCGTGGCCAGAGGGTTACAGGTACGGTTCTTGGATCGGGAGGCCCAATGGATGCCATGTTGCGAAGATCGGATTACATAGGTCAGGCAGATATTTTAGGGGAGAATTTTGTCACCGGTTATCGGCCCATTGTTTCCGGCCGTTCGGAGGTGATCGGTGTATTATTTGTTGGAGTGCCGATGGATGAGGTTCAGTCGATTGTTGGTTTTTCAAGAGGTGCAATGGCAGGATTTATGTCGATCATTTTACTTATAGTACTTTTTGCCGGAGCCGCTGTAGCCTGGTATTACAGTAATTCGATCAACAAGACCCTGGGAAGAATCATCGATGGTTTACTGGGCGGTGCGGAGCAGGTGGATGCCTCTTCGAAGCAATTGTCAGGGGCCAGCCAGGAGCTTTCAGAAGGAGCCAGCGAACAGGCCGCCAGCGTGGAGGAAACCACCTCTTCACTGGAAGAAATGTCGGCACAGACCACACAGACAGCCGAAAACGCCGGAGAAGCCGAACGGTCTATCAAAAACATAGGTCCGCTGGTCAGTAGTGGTGTTGAAGCCATGCAGCGCATGAATCAGGCTATGGGTGAAATTAAAACGTCATCGGAAGAAACATCGAAGATTATCAAGACCATTGACGATATCGCGTTTCAGACGAACCTTTTGGCGCTGAATGCGGCGGTGGAAGCGGCACGGGCCGGTGAGGCGGGCAAAGGATTTGCCGTTGTGGCCGAGGAGGTGCGAAACCTGGCTCAACGAAGCGCCGAAGCCGCGCGGACGACCTC
>JASCXY010000378.1 GCA_030012235.1 Balneolaceae bacterium ANBcel3
ATAGATCTCGGGATTCTGGCAACGCCACTGGGACACGATGCCCTAAAAGAAACCCCTTTATATGAAGAACCTTTTTTAGCTTATTTCAGTCAAAAAACTACTCCGCCAAATGGGGAGTTTGTTCGTGCAGAGGATTTGGAAAAAGAGCGTTTATGGTTATTAGAAGAGGGACACTGCCTCAGAAGTCAGATTGCAAATCTATGCAATATGAAAAAAAAACAGCCCGCTAATGCCAATTTGAATTACGAAGCAGGAAGCATGGAGTCACTGCTTCGGCTTGTGGATATGAACGGTGGGGTTACCGTTCTTCCATTGCTTTCAACTCAGGATTTTGATAGTGAGAGGAGAAAGCAGATAAAGCTTTTTCTGGATCCTATACCGGCCCGGCAGATTAGTATAGTCACGTATCGCCATCACATAAAGGAGCAGATCATTAATGCCCTGGAACAAATGATCAAAGATCGCGTTTTCCCGTTACTAAAAGATACCGGTTCGGTTCAGATCATTGAAATTTGAAAGAAACCGATGTGAATGATAGCTAGTTGTTGTGAGAAAAGCTACAAATAACTATCTTTGCCTATCCAAAATACATTTATAATGTATTTTGGATAGAAACGGGTTCTTAGCTCAGTTGGTTAGAGCGCCACGTTGACATCGTGGAGGTCGCTGGTTCGAATCCAGTAGAACCCACAGGGTTTATTAAATAGAAAGCCATTACGTTATACGAATACGTAGTGGCTTTTTTTGTTAAAGATGACGGTAATCGGGCTTCTTTCCTATAAATGAACCTGATTTCAAGGGTTAGGCCAAACCTAAAAACAGGATAGCTATACGTACCCTTTTTAAGCGGGGCTGCATTGGTACTTGATATGGGAGCTACGTTAGGTCATGCTTGAGATTAAAGTAAGTATTTTTTCTATGCAACTGACAAGATTCACTCAATGATAAGCCTATCCAATCTCATAACCGACCAAAGGCCGTATGCATTCATATTGGCCCTTTTTACAAGTGACCACATATCTGTCTTGGTCGGTTTTTGATGCCGGTATTCATCTCAATTAATTTTTTTTGAGTGTTTACTTATAATTATTTAGCCGAATAAAAACTCCATATTCTCCATTAAATGAAATAGGAGAGGTAGCATCACCGGGTCGAAGATCCCTTAACTGACGCCGGAGATTGCTCGGGTAATGTGTAGGGCGGCTATCCAGATAACGAATGTTATCCTGATCCTGGCTTTCAAGTACATCGTTGGTGTTATTACTTTCCTGCAACCATTGATACAGCGATAGAGCTTCTTCCTCGGAATGGAAAAGTACCAAGGCATATGTTGCGGAAGCAGGAACTTCATACTCTCTGCCAGTAGGAATCAAATCAATGTAAAACCGGCTTTGTACCCAGTAATAGGTGCTGTCTTCAGGTGGGTGGCTAAAGCGCCATTGCAATAGAGAATCTACGGCTGCCTGGTTCCAGGCTTCGTTGTTTGTGGCTTCAATGAGGTGTACTCGCTCTACATATCCTTCTTCAACCACCAAAAACTGAACGGCAATTTCCAGTTT
>JASCXY010000379.1 GCA_030012235.1 Balneolaceae bacterium ANBcel3
TTCCTGAAGTACAGCAGCCTGATTGCAGGCGGAACCATGATTTTTCCGGCAGGGGCTATTCAGGCCCGCCGATCACAAACACCCGGCGCCCCCACCTATTGGTATCAGGAACCGTTAAGAATTCTTCAGACCGTTTTGCGAGAATCGGATGCCATCAACTACGATGCTAAAGCCGTGGTTGATTATATGAAGGAGGCCGGTTGTAATATGCTGGTGGTGAATGCCGGTGGGATCGTTGATTTTTTCCAAAACCCGCTTCCTGCCGCAAATATCAACCCGTTTATGGGTGACAGGGATATTCTTCGCGAAATCACCACGCTGTGCAAGGAAGCCGGTTTTCGTGTCATTGTCCGGGTGGACTTTCGTGGCGTAGAAGAGCATGTTTACAAACAGCATCCGGAGTGGTTCAGTGTGGATTACACCGATGCTCCAAAATTGCTTGATTATACAGAGCCCGCTCTTCATTCTGCTTGCTACACGGGATATTATCGCACGGAGCATGCTCAGCGCTTTATTCGCTATCTGATGGAGGAGTATGATATTGACGGTATATGGCATAACAGTATCGGAGTGGTAGGAATTTGCCACTGTGACCGCTGTAAAGCCTCTTACAGAGAAGAGTTCGGAGCCGATTTGCCTGTGGAGAATCAGTCATCGGCCGAAGAAATCAGCCAGTATATGGCCTGGAAAGAGAGCGCTGCCGACCGCCACATGGAGCTGATGAAGAACACGGTGAAGGCATATGGAGAGGACAAGGTCTATACCGCTGAAGTTTTTACCATGTTTTACGGAACACAGCCAGTCGACCTGGGCGTCGACCTCTACAATGCCAGGGATCATTTTGATTTCCTCGTGAGTGTGGCCTTTCTGACACCTAACCAGGAATTTATCACGTATGATGAAATCACCTATGCCGGTACCATTGTCCGGTTCTTGAAATCCATGGCTCCGGATAAAGAAGCGATTATCCTCTATGGCGGCAACGGAACCGCTCACCGGTATGTGATGGATGCCCCCGTGGATTTGAAGGTTTGGCTATGGCAGGCTCTTGCGGCCGGCGGACGTTTTTGGAATTGTAATTTTACTGGAATGCATCCGGATGCCACACATGACCGAAGAAATGCTTTTAATGGCATAGAACCATATTTCTTTGTGAAGGAAAACGAGCATCTTCTGGAAGGACAGGTACCGGTCCAGCCGGTTGGTTTGTATTATTCAAAGTACACCCGGCTTTTTTATCGCCATCCTCCGGAAGAGGGAGACCGTTTTGATGCCTGTATTCAGGGTATGGAGTCGGTATTGATTGAACATCATATCCCGCATGGATTCATTGCCGATGACCAGCTGACTCCGGAGCTGCTTGGCACATATAAGTTGCTGGTCCTCCCCAACGTGCGCTCGATGTCGGATAAGGAGATAGAGATTATCCGCGAATATGTGTACAATGGCGGAAATCTTCTTGCGACCTATGCTACCAGCCTGTTTGATGAAGATAGCCGGCCCAGAGAGGACTTCGGACTGGCGGATGTGTTTGGTTGCCACTATACCGGGGAGAAG
>JASCXY010000038.1 GCA_030012235.1 Balneolaceae bacterium ANBcel3
AAGAATTCCTCAGAACCAGGATCGTTCTCCGTTCAATACATGTACATGTTCAGTGACAGGGAAAGCGGAACCTGGATTTCAAATTATGCCCTTGACCATCTTCGCCATAAACTGGATTTCAGAGTCCGTTATCCCGTAGCATCTTTAGGAGGAATAACACTTACCGCATCCTGGCAACACCGAAACGGAGAATATTTGTACTATGACCGCACCGAGGATGCGTATACCGAAGTGCGTCCTTTTGTTTCTTTTTGGATGGTAAACGGCCGTGTTTTTCATCAACGGGATACCGCGCGGTTTTTCATAGAATTATCCAACATACTGGATGTTACGTATCAGGATATTGCCAACGTTCCACAACCCGGACGATGGATGAAAACCGGTGTGTCTTTTACGTTCAGGTGACCTTGTTTGCTGGGTATCGGCGCCAGGATCAAAAGTCAAAGGCCATTTGATACGATATTCTTCGAAAGTGATCTGCAGAAAGTTCGGGAGCTTCCTGATTTAAACCATATCTCAGACAGCTTGTACGAAATAACGTTCTTATCTGATCTGAAAAAGCACCGGTTCCACTCATCCTATAGCCAAAACGGGAATCGTTAAGAGATCCTTTTCTGATGGAAGATATCCGGCTGAGAATCTTCTTTTTTCTGTCAGGGTAGTGCTCTTCAAGCCAGTCTGAAAAAAGGGATGATACAGCGTCAGGCAGCCTTAAAACGACGTAACTTCCAAATTGAGCTCCGGCATTTCTGGCTTCTGAAATAAGTGCCGGTATTTCGTCGTCGTTTAATCCCGGAATAATCGGCGCGACTAATACACCGACGGGAATTCCTGCTTTCGAGAGTTCACGGATCGCTTTAAGTCTTTTCTCCGGCCGGCTGGTACGGGGTTCCATGCGGTTTATGAGGCTGCTGTTCAGCGAGGTAAGGCTTATAATAACACGAACTCCCTGGTAGCGGGCCATCTCTTCAAACAGGTCAAGGTCTCTCGTAACAAGGTGATTCTTTGTGACTATGGTAAAGGGGTTTCTGAAATCAACAAGAACCTGCAAACATGCACGGGTAAGTCCGAGACGCCGTTCCACGGGCTGATAGGGATCCGTAGCACCACTGATAGAGATGTTTTGTGGTTTCCACTTTGGATGTGAGAGCTCCTTTTTTAATAACGCCGGAGCTTCTTTTTTTATCATGATTTTTGTCTCGAAATCAATTCCGGGCGACAGGTTCAGGTATTCATGATAAGGCCTCGCATAACAATAAATGCATCCATGTTCACACCCTCTGTAAGGATTTATGCTTTTTTCGAAGGGGATATCCGGACTGTCATTGGAGGCGATTGCAGTAGAAGTGTCGTCCCGGTAAAAACGGGTACGGGGCGATATTCCCTGCTCTATGTACTCGGGATCCGGCTCAATTTCGATCCGGCTAAAACGGTGCATTCGGGAGTCTGCCGTGCCCCGGCCTCGAAGGGGTATATTTTGGGGTGGAGCCATAAATTGAGTATATATGTATGTAATATGTGTAAGTTATGAAGCTGGGAGTATAATCACAAAAATAAATGAGTACAAAGTTTATAATTTCTTGGCGGTGATTTATTCTGCTTGTCTGTTCCGCGGTTCATCTTAGCACTATGCGCCGACACCTACATTAGCCGTCAGATGTAACTTGGAAAAAGTACCAATAATTGGTAGTATTAGTGATATACAAATCAAAAAATGAGACAAATGAGTAAGAATACATCAATATCACTTGGAAACTATTTTGACCAATTTGTTCAAACCCAGGTTTCGGCAGGGCGGTACAAAAATGTCAGTGAAGTAATCAGGGCGGGGCTTCGACTTTTGGAAAACGAAGAAAGTAAGGCCATTGCTATAAAAAACGCTATTCAAGAAGGAATGGATAGTGGAATTGCCCACGATTTCGACTCCCAAAGGAATC
Source organism: Balneolaceae bacterium ANBcel3 (assembly GCA_030012235.1). Lineage (GTDB taxonomy): Bacteria > Bacteroidota > Rhodothermia > Balneolales > Natronogracilivirgulaceae > JASCXY01. Next base: position 1,938 of record JASCXY010000038.1, read on the forward strand.
TTGCGAAATTAAAGGCAAGAAAAAGGAAAAATGGCTGAATACCGCATTACCAACAAAGCCGTATCTGACTTGAATGAAATATGGGCCTATACATTTGACCAATGGTCGGAAGATCAAGCTGATCAGTATTACAATATACTGCTTGGTCTTTGTGAGGACATAGCTAAAAACCCTGATTTAGGAAAGAATTATGATGGCATTAGACCGGATTTACTTGGACTGAAAGCGAATAGACACATAATATTTTATCGAATTGTAAAACCGGGCTTAACAGAAATTACCAGGATCCTGCACAGTCGAATGGATCTTAAAAACAGGATAGGTGAATAATGCAACTTTCCGCGGCACTGATAATTATCTGTGAAGTGCAGGGAAGAACTCCGATAAGCTGAAATAGTTCAATTGATTTGCTATTTAAAAACTTCACTTCCTGTAAAAGAAACCCGCCTCTTAGTATCAACCGGACGTGTGAGGTACTTCTGCCCCCATTATAGCTGACATCCACGCCGGTTATGCGGAGGGTCGTGATATGGAATTTCAGAGAATGACAAAAGAAAAAAAAGACGAAAGCGCTGGGGAGAGGTCAGTGTTGGTAGATCATTTTCCGGGTCATTCCTCCATCCACAATCAGCTCTTCCCCGGTGATAAAATCGTTCTCCGGGTGACAAAGAAAAAGACAGGTTCGTGCAATATCCTCTGGTTTTCCGACCCGTCCGGAGGGATGTTGACGATGGTCTTCGGGGCGTAGCCGGTCCCTGTCTCCGGTATGAACCCAACCGGGACTGATCGCATTAACGGTGATATGATACGGAGCCAGTGAAAGTGCCATGGCATGAGTAAGCGCAAGTAAACCGCCTTTGGAAGCGGCATAGGCTTCTGATCCGGGCTCGGACATAGACGCACGGGTAGAAGAAATGTGAACAATGCGTCCCCCGGTATGTGTCTTCATCCGCTGGGCGGCCTCCCTGGCGCATAACCAGGCTCCCTGCAAGTTAGTTTGGATGACCTGATTCCAATCGTTTAAATCCAGCTCAAAAAAAGGTTTAAAAAAGGAGATCCCCGCATTATTGATCAGGATGTGGACTTCATCACATATCTTGTCTATTTCCCTGAATAGCCGTTGAACAGAAGCGGGATCCGAAACATCGGTACCGATAAAATGGGCGTTTAAGCCGGACTGTTTCCATTCCTGTTCGATTTTTTGGCCGGCGGATTCATTGATATCCGCCAGTATTACCCGGCCCTGTTCTTTTAAAAAGGCATGTGCAATGGAACGGCCGATACCCTGAGCGGCACCCGTGACAATAATGGTTTTATCCTTAAACATACATGGAAGCGTTGAAATGAACGGAAAGAAGGAGTCCCTGCTAAGATAGGTAAAAGAATGCGTCGATGGTGGCCGGTCGACCGCAATAACAAAGAAATCAACACACTTTGCCTTTTGTTACATCCGTCTTAAGGTTCATAGGGTACATCCGGAGATATACCGTATTCTTCGGGGTCTTCACCCAAAAGAAGCAGTTCCTGGCGCACGATAAACTGCGTGAGCAATTCAAGTTGATGGGTATGCAGCATATGAAAGGATCCGTCACGCACAAAAACGTTGCCCGGATGCTCTGGACTAATTAACCAGCTGTAATCAATTTGTCCGGGGTAAAATACAGGAACAGAATGCCATGTGGGGTTAATGCTGTTTAGGGGGCCATCCACAAACTCGGCCTGAATATCGGCATCCACCTCGTCTCCAAATTCAAGTGAATATGGTACGGAAACATAGTGCCATCGGGCACCGGAGGAGTTCGTATGCACCGAAAAAGCAACATGATACGGTTTCCCCTCTATAATTTCTTTACTGTCAAGAGGGTCAGGGGAGGTACGTGTCCGGCGGATAACAACATTCCACGCCCCCTCTTCATAGACTCCCTTTGCATCAAGTGCGCCCCGGCTGCCTTCCGGTGTACGCAGAAAACGCTGGGGGATGGCATCTCCGTTTTCCCATTCGATATCGGACTGAAACGGCACTGCATTTCCTTCATATATAAAATAAGGGTCACTTTGGCCATATTCTCTGGCTATCAGGCGATCCAGAGACAGGGCGTGACGCCCGGTAATATCGGGATCGAACATATATAAAGGATCACCGTTGGAATCCTGGTTGTTTGTGTACATTCCCGTGCCTGAGGAGCTGTGCCTGTACTCCAGAACATATCCATTATCTGCATAGCCAAGGGGGTTGGAGCGATGGGAACGCCATTGCCACAGATCAAGAAATACCCCGTTTTCGAGCAGAGAATCCAGCCTGTCTTCCGGCTGTACCCGTGCCCAGTATGATTCATCGGGTTCTCCATCCCGTGATTCAGGAATAAATTTTCGGATATCGCTTCTGTTAAGACCGTTTGTTCCCAGATGCGGGTGTGATGCGACTTTTTCTGAATCGATTTCATCCGTTCGTGAACGCATTTTCTGATGGGCAGTAACGAATCCTCCCAAATGATTAAACTGTTCTACAGATTCATCGTCCAGCATCATGGAGATGCGGTCTTCATACAATCCATAGGGATCGGGTCCCGGCTGGCCACCGCCATACCGGATCCATTCACCATCCTCATACACCAGATACTGGTGATACCATGATGGTTGATCGGTTTCAAAGCGGAAGTGTACTTGAATGGAATCCTGGTTGTACACAAAGGCGACATCCAGATTCTTTAAAAGATCGTTTTTGGAAGGGATGTAGATATTTTGTTCGGCATCAAAGAAAAGCGGCCGATTATCGTCATGTTCTTTTGTCTCATAATCAGTTACTGCATCACGGTTACATGCGGAGAGTAAAACAAATGAAACAAGCAGTAGACGGAGAGACCAACCCATAAGCTAACGAGTGTTTTGAAGGAGTTAACAGTAAACATTCGTTAAGAAGATAGGGGTATCGGCAAGAAAATCAAGACTTGCCATCCTTGGATAAGCGGGGTGCTGCTGTTGATGAAAGAAGTGCCGCCCTCTGGCTACGAATGGCATGATGCCATTCGCCGGACGTTCAGATAGTGATCAGATGAGAGATAATGAAATCAAAGATCGGGAACTTCCGATTAATTAAGGGCGAACTCATGCGAGTCGTCTTGCTGGATTTGCTGTATGTCAAGAGCCATCAGCATGGTTCTGTATGCCGCCAGTCGTACACTGTTATCAGGATGACTGATTGATAATGTACTAAGGACATCCACCAACGGGGTGAACTCAGGAAGTGTACTGCCGTAGATCTCAAGACTTGCTTCTGTGATTAACGGTAACAGCACATGGCCTCGGTTTTGCCCGTTTGCTTCATCCAAAAGTCGTGTAATGAGTGAATCACCCACTTCCTGGTATGAAACAGTATCAGTATGGCCAGGTATGACAATGAATGCTCTTGCGGCTGGATCGTTCTCCGATGTATCACTTCCATAGAAAAACAGAAAGGTGAATGCTATCAGCAGTGGCACCAGTGCCGCAAATATGATGTTTGGTGTTTTATTAAAAGGTACGTTCATGGTATCCTCTTTCTTTTTAGTTCATGTTAATAGGTGATTTTTATGTTTGATCAGACCTTTTTAATCTCTTTTTATTTTTGTTGTATAAATCAATCTTAAAATACAGTTGGTCTTTTCTTAAATCACTACAACAAAGATAACGAATATTTTGAAAAAAAGATTCAAATCAATTAATAAATAAAACCAGTCGCTATTTTTACAATTGATGGAAGGGCTTTTTCAGGAACTAAATCATGGTGGTATTTTGAGGGATCAAAATCTTTTTTTATGCTAAAAGCGCTTTTTTGACAAAGTAATTGAGTATGAAAACGCTTTTATTTTAGGTAACAAAAAAATAATATGAAAGTAACATTGGAAGGGCTTTTAATTATGACAAAAAAATGTATTTGCACAAAAAAATTCAAAAAATGATCGAATTTGGATGAGGACGACTATGAAATTTTGTCAAAAGTATGAATGCCCGGGTGTAGAAAAGAGTAGCTGTGACGAAAAAAAGGGTGCAAATCGGCTTGAAAACGTTTTTTTTCACTCACGTGTTATTGAAAAAAAGTTTTATTAGTTGAATGTATTCTGTATTGTACCTGTGGAATACTGCCATTCATCGGTTGCCGAATGTGTGCGCTGATTCGTTGAAACCATCCAACAAATCGATAAAAAATTATGACACAAGCTCATTTTACTGTACCTGTCCCTAAAAATGAACCCTACCACTCTTATGCCAGCGGTACTCCGCAAAGAGAGGGGCTGAAAGCCGCTTTGAAAAGGCTGGGAAGTACACAGGTTGAAATTCCTTTGATGATTGGAGGCAAAGATGTCTATACAGGCAACACCACACCCGTTGTTATGCCACATAATCATCAGCATGAACTGGGGATAATGCATCAGGCCGGTGAAAATGAAGTAAAAATGGCTATTGAGGCCGCTTTGGAAGCACGTTCCGACTGGGCTGCAACGCCATGGGAAGAACGGGTAGCCATTTTTCTGAAGGCCGCAGACCTTCTGACCGGAACCTGGCGATATACGATTAATGCCGCAACCATGCTCGGACAGTCCAAGACGCCACATCAATCCGAAATAGAGGCCGTGGGTGAACTGGCAGACTTTTTCCGGTTTAATGCCAGGTATCTGTCCGAAGTAATGGCGGATCAACCCAGTTCACCGGAAGGTATGTGGAACCGGGTGGATTACCGGCCTCTCGAAGGGTTTTTGTTTGCTGTAACCCCCTTTAACTTTACCGCAATTGCAGCAAATCTGCCAACATCTATGGCTATGTGCGGAAATGTAGTTCTTTGGAAACCGGCATCCAGCTCTATTTACTCCAGTTATTATGTCATGCGTCTGCTTCAGGAAGCCGGCCTTCCGGATGGTGTCATTAACTTCATTCCCGGGCCTGGAGCCGAAGTTGGAGATCCGGTTCTTGAAAATCCGCATTTCTCCGGTATTCAGTTTACCGGTTCCGAGCGAACATTTAATTATTTGTGGAAAAAGATATCGGACAACATCGAATCGTATCGAACCTATCCAAGAATTGTAGGAGAAACAGGAGGGAAGGATTTTATCTTTGTACATTCCAGTGCAGATGTCCGAAAGGTGGCTGTAGCAGCACTTCGCGGGGCATTTGAATACCAGGGACAAAAGTGTTCTGCGGCCTCCCGAATGTATGTGCCGGCATCGCTTTGGCCTTCTTTTAAAGAAACCTTTCTTAATGAGGTCGCACGAATTAAGATGGGTGATGTGGAAGACTTCTCTTGTTTCATGGGCGCTGTTATTGATCGGAAGGCTTTTGATACCATCAAAGGGTATATCGACGAAGCGAAAACATCCGATGAAGCAGAAATCATTGCCGGTGGTGGCTGCGATGACTCCAAAGGCTTTTTCATCGAACCCACGGTGATTCATACTACAAATCCGGCCTTCAAAACCATGCAGGAAGAAATATTTGGGCCCGTTCTTACGATTTTTGTGTATGAAGATGATGCGTTTGATGAATCTCTGGAGATATGCAATACTACATCACCGTATGCTTTGACCGGAGCCATTTTTGCCAAGGATCGTTATGTCTTGAAGTATATGGCGGACAAATTGCGGGATGCGGCCGGGAACTTCTACATTAACGACAAGCCAACGGCTGCCGTTGTTGATCAGCAACCGTTTGGAGGAGCCCGGAAGTCCGGAACCAATGATAAAGCAGGAAGCAAGCAGAACATGCTTCGCTGGCTGTCTCCCAGAGCGATTAAGGAAACGTTTGATCCGCCTGTGGAATGGAAGTATCCGTATATGGATTAAGCATATAAGGAAAAAGTCCGTTCTATTTATTCAGCGTCCGCTAACGGATCATCAACGGAACGCCCGTATGGGGTGTATGTATGTAGACACTCTTACCAGCCTTGTTGTGTCGTGGGGAGGGCATATGCGCCGGACGCCTGCCAAGCCCTGATCTGTACCTGTAAAAAAACCTTTTTCAATTCTTTCCATCGATTTACTGAACTTTATTATTTTGCAGGCGTCCAATACTATGAACTTCGCACAACCGGGCATTTTTTGTAACCATGTGCTTTATATCTCGTAGTGTTGCAAATAAACCATTGATCATTAAAAGCCAAAATTTTGAAAAAAGCAGCAATTAAATTCCTATTAATAGGTTTTATTCCCTTTTTATTTTTCTCCGGATGCGGAAATGAAGAAGAGCAAGGAGGTTTCCCCGGAGGGGGTATGCCCCCGCCGCAATCTGCTGTGAGCGTGGAGGCCATACCGGTAACCGAATCTTCTATTTCCAGACAGATTCGTTCTTTTGGAACTATCCAGGCACAGGATGTGGTCTCTATCATTCCCCAGGTGAGCAACCGGGTGACCCGCATCTATGCGGATTTGGGCGATGAAGTCAGCCAGGGAGATCTGTTGGCAAAAATATACGATACTCCTTATAAAGATGCTCTTGAACAGGCTCAGGCACAGCTTCGTCAAAGCCGGGCAGCTCTGAATCGGGACAGTACAGCCTTTGTTCGACAGAAACAGCTCCTTGAACGATCCGCTGCCAGTCAGAGTGAGTTAGATAACGCACGATCAGCCTATGAGAGCAGTCGAGCCAGTTATGAATCCGCCCGGGCCGCATTAACCCACAGCAGAGAGGATCTTGCAAATACAGAGATTCGCTCACCGGTGGACGGTGTTGTGCTTGGACGTTCGATTGCTGTTGGTGATCTGGCAAGAAGCGGTGAAGCTGCGTTCGAAATAGCCAATTTGGTGGGCTATGAAGTGCGTCTGCATTTGCCCATGCAGGATTGGGATGCTGCATCGGTAGGAATGCCGGTGGATATGTCTTTGTCCAATAATAGTGAGTCTGTTGCACACGGGGTAATATCCAGAATCAGCCCGCAATTGAATCCGGTAACCGGGCTGGGAGAAGTGGTAGTGACGCTAACCGATGTGTCCGGTTCCGTGCGTCAGGGAATGCTCGTCCAGTCCCGAATCACGTTATTGACAAAGTCAGATGTGGTTGTCGTTCCGCGTTCTGCATTGCTGGAACAAGTAGATACATACATTGAGCCGGAAACCAACACTGTTGAGCTCTCCCGGAACTACTACGCCTTTGTTGCAGTGGGTGATACGACTGCAGAAAGAAGGCCGCTGGAACTGGGACTTGAACAGGGAGAGCGTGTAGAGATTATATCAGGCCTGGAGAAAGGGGAATCCCTCATAGTTACCGGCCATTCCAACATTGGCGATGGAGCTCCGGTTCAGGTAATTGGTCTGGATGACGAACAGGATTATGAAGAACAACGGATCGAGCTTGAAGAGGATGAAGAGACCGGAGTCGAATCTGAGCGACGAGGAGATGGATCCGGACAAAGAAGAGGAATGCGAGACCGCGCTGGAAATAATTAGTATATGAGTACTTTATCAAATGTAGCAGTTAACAGGCCGGTTACGGTCTTGATGGCCAGCCTCATTCTCATTGGATTCGGGATGTTTGGGTTGATGAACCTGCGCCTTAATCTGTATCCCGATGTATCGTTTCCAACGATCACGGTATTTACGACCTATGAAGGGGTAGCACCGGAGGATATGGAAACCCTGATTACGCGCCCCATTGAGGAACAGGTGGGTAGTGTGTCCGGTATCCAGCGTGTACGGTCACAATCCAGCCTGGGTGCATCGGTGGTACGCCTGAATTTTGATTGGGGCACCGATTTATTTTATTCCGAGACCGAAGTGCGAAAGCGTTTGGATATGCTAAGGCACTCACTTCCGCGAGATGCGGAGCATCCGGTTGTCTTTTCGTACGATCCAAATGAGGAACCGGTCGTTATATTGACTCTTACATCTGAAAACCGTAGTCCCAGGGAGTTGAGGACGTTGGCCACTCAACGGCTGGAACAACGCCTGGAGCGGGTCGCTGGTGTTGCATCGGCGGCAACCGCAGGTGGATATGAGCGGCAAATCAATGTGCGGATCAGCAGTGCGGATATGAGGCGGTATAATCTGAGTATTTCTGATATCGCCGGAGTACTCCGCCAGGAGAATATTCAGGTTCCGGCCGGCCAGCTTGAAGAGGGCGAAACTACCTATTCGCTGCGAACCGTTGGTGACTTTAGGAATATTGAACACATCCGGAATACGATCGTTGGAAGAAGCGGTGGTCATCCTGTGTATCTGAAAGATGTTGCGAATGTGGAAGATGGTATTGCCCAGCCCATAGGCAACGTCCGTGTTGAAGGCAATGACGGTGTGGTAATAAATGTATATCGGCAAAGCGACAGCAATATTGTTATGGCGGCCGGTGGAATCATGGATGCACTGGAAGACCTGAGAACCATTTTACCATCCGGTGTGCACCTTGATGTACTTACCAACCAGGCCGATTTTATTGAAATGTCGATCAATAACCTGGTGCGGACTGGCTTTCAGGCCATCGTGCTGGTTATGGTGATCCTCTTAATCTTTTTGAGGAACGGACGCTCTTCTCTGATTGTAGCCATCTCTATACCGGTGTCTATAATTACCACGTTCAGTATTATGAACCTGGCGGATGTGAGCCTCAATATTATTTCTCTTTCAGGACTGGCGCTGGCGGTTGGACTGGTTGTTGATAATGCCGTCGTTGTTCTCGAAAATATTTTCCGCTTCAAAGAAGACGGAACCCCCGGTTCGAAAGCTTCGGTATACGGTGCCCGGGAAGTAACCGGGCCGATTATCATGTCAACTCTGACAACATTGGTCGTCTTCCTTCCGGTCTTGTTTGTTCCCGGAATTGCCGGACTTCTATTCAGGGACCTGGCTCTTACAGTTTCTTTTGCACTGGTGATCTCTGTCTTTTCAGCACTGACCCTCATTCCCGTGATGGTTTCGCGTTTTATTCCCGATGAGGATGATGAGGAACCTAAAGAAAAACGTTCAGGACTGGACAGATTGTTTGACTGGCGGAGAAGATCCATATGGACCCGGTTGGCAAGTATCCCGGTTTTTTTGATCGTTATCCCTCTCTATGCTATATGGTTTGTTATAAAGAGTGTTGGAAACCGGGTAGTCATGTTCTTCTCACGATCCATTGGGCCCGTGCTCGGAAGGGGCTTTGACCGGCTGGAAAATGGATATAACCAAAGCATTAAACGGGCTTTGCACTATCGTGGGACTGTTGTGCTGCTTGCTTTTGGAATTTTGCTGTTAACCACTCCGTTGTATAAACATCTCGGTGGAGAATTTTTTCCTTCGGTGGATGAAAACTATATCGTATTGGACGTTCAAAGGGAACCTGGAGTCAATTTGTTTGAACTGGAACGTTCCATCATTAAGTTAGAGGAGATCATTCAAAGGAACGTCCCCGAAGCACGGCTTATGGTATCAGATTATGGGGATAAGATAGGGATTGAAGGGGCAGAGAACCCCGGTGGAAATCATGGCAGAATCCGGATAGAACTGGTTCCGGTAAATGAACGTTCCAGGGGACAGGCAGAGATTACAGCCATGTTGCTTAAAGCGGCCCTTGACGTGCCCGGAACGAGTGTCAGGGAACTTCGGGAAGACCCGCTGAGCCCGGACGGAGAAACGGGATTATTGGTACATATTTATGGATTTGACCCTGAAACACGTGAAGGGCTAGCCCAATCTGTGATGCACCAAATGAGTCAGATTCCAGGACTGGCAGGACTATTTAGCTCGGCAGACCACGGGCGTCCGGAATTGCGGATTAACATGGATCGCGAGCGTATTGCCCGGGTTGGAATGACGACCTCCCAGGTAACAAGTGCGGTTAGCGACGCTGTCCGCGGGGATATTGCGACTACGTTTGTGGATGAGGGAATTGAATTTCAGGTGCTGGTTCAGCTGGATCCCTTCGATCGGGCCCATTCAGGCATGCTGGATGATATCCAGGTCAGAACTCCCGCAGGTGACTGGATGCCACTTAAAAATCTTGCCCGGATTGAACGGATTACCGGTCCGGCCAGTATACACCGTATCAATCAAGAGCGAATGATTGAGATCAATGCCGATCTAGGTACGATGGATTTACGAACGGCAACAGAGCAGACGAGAGATATTCTGAGTGCTATGATGTGGCCCGAGGGATACCGGTACGAAATCGGCGGTGCCGCAGAAGATCAGCAAGAATCCTTTTTCTATCTCATGATTGCCTTCTTAATTGCGGGGATCCTGACCTATATGGTTATGGCATCTCAGTTTGAAAGTTTGCTGGAGCCATTTATCATTATCGTAACCATACCTTTGGCACTGAGTGGGGTATTGATCATGCTTTTCATCACCGGTACTCCGATAAGTGTTACCGCAATGGTAGGCCTCGTGTTATTGACAGGGATCGTTGTAAATAACGGCATTGTGATGATTGACTATATCAAGATCCTTCGTGTACGTGGACAGAGCCGGCTTGAGGCCATTGCTACGGGAGCTACCAGAAGGCTGCGGCCGATTTTAATGACCGCGATGACCACCATTCTTGCCATGACCCCCCTCGCACTTGAACTGGGATCCGGAGCAGAAACCTGGAGCCCAATGGCCAGAACCGTGATAGGAGGATTATCTATGTCCACATTGTTGATGCTTTTTGCCGTGCCATGCATGTATGACCTGGTAAATGCCATGGCTGAAAAAGCCGGTTTTGATACCATTGGAAAAGAGGATCCGCTGGCGACGGAGTCCACAGAATAAACCCATCATGAAACGGATTACAGTAACAGAAAAAATCTTAAAAAAACCGGTAACCGTTTTTATGATGTCGTTGCTGGTCGTGGGGTTTGGCTTGTTCTCTTTGACCAATCTTCGGGTTACTCTAATGCCGGAGTTTAATATTCCGATCATCGCCGTAAGTGTGTCATATCCGAATATTGCCCCCCAAGATATGTCCCGTTTGGTCGTGGAGCCCATTGAAGGGGCCATTATGGGGGTAGACGGAATTGATGAGGTAGAGTCGAATGTAAGGCGTGGCAATGCTTTTATCATTTTAAGTCTCAAACCGGGGACAAACGTTGACAATACCGAAATGAAAGTCAGGGAGGCCATTCAGCGTATACGGCCTTCTTTGCCAATGGAAGCTTCGGAACCTACGGTGTTTCAATTTGATCCGGAAAGTGCCCCCATTATGCAGCTTAGCCTGGAATCGGCCGAACTGGGCCTGGACGATCTGAGAGTCTTTTCAGAAGAACGACTGGAGCCTCGCTTTGAACGGATTCATGGTGTGGCTTCTGCCGATACAGAAGGGGGCTTACGGCCTAGTTTTTATATCAGCCTGGATCCTGTCTCCATGTCCAGGCACCAAGTTATGCCTTCTGATGTCACCCGTGCAATTCGTGATAATAACGCCATCCAGCCGATTGGAAATCTTGTATCCAGCGGGGTTTCTTACAGCATACGGGCTCAGTCATATTATCAGTCCATGGATGAGATTGAGCACACCGTAATACGCCTGACGGACGATGGAGTCCCTGTCCGGGTTTCTGATGTGGCTTCGGTCGAGAATACCTACGCTGAAGTAACCGCCATTGAGGAGGTGAATGGTAAAAACAGCGTGACCATCCAGATCATGAAGCAGTCCGATGCCAATACTTTGGATGTTACCCATGCCGTGTTACGGGAAATGGAAGAAATGGCGGGTATCTTGCCGCCAAGTGTGACCATGCAGGTTCTTAGCAATGAAGGAGATTTCATTGAAAACTCGATAAATAACCTGGCGCAGTCGGCGGTCATTGCCTTGTGTGTAGTCATAGGGATACTATTGTTGTTTATGGGAGGATGGAGAATTGCGTTTGTAGTGGCGATGAGTATTCCTGTTTCGCTTACGGCGACCTTTGCTGCGATGTATTTCTTTGACGTGACACTGAATATTATATCCATTACCGGCCTGGCACTTGCCATAGGATTATTGGTAGATAACTCCATCGTGGTCACCGAAAGTATTGCGAAAAAACTGGAAGCCGGTATAAAACGAAGAAAAGCTGTAATAGAAGGTACCAACGAGGTTGCCGGTGCACTTCTTGGTTCCACACTGACAACACTTGCGGTCTTTGTTCCGATTATGCTTGTCTCGGGTATGACAGGTACGTTTACCCGTGATCTCGCAATTACTATTTCCTTTGCAATTACCAGTTCTTTTCTGGCATCTATTATTCTTATTCCGGTTCTGGCATCTCTGCTTTTAAGAAGGAGCCAGTTTACCAATCGGAATCTCATGTTCTGGTTGATTGCCTATGCAGAAAAAAACTATGGACGGATACTGTTTTGGCTCCTTCACCGCAAGTACCTGGTTGGTATTTTTGTCATACTCGTCGTATCCGGGGCTTTTTACATATTCAAGAACATTCCCGGTGAGTTTTTCCCCGAAACGGATACCGGAGAGTTTGATATTCAGGTGGAGTTGCCGGCAGGAACACCACTTACGGTAACGGCCACAACCATGCGGGAAATTGCCGAAAAAATTCTTGAAGCTCCTGAAGTGCGGACCGTCATTACAAGTATCGGGAGAAGGCGTTGGTCGGCACAGTCAAATGCGGGACAAATGACCGTACTGCTGGTAGATCATCGGGAGCGCCGGAAAAGTGCCGATGACATGATTCAGCAGTTCAGAGAACAGTTTGATGATCCCGATATTGAACTCGACTTCAGAGTCTCGGGATCTGGCCCGGGCGGTATGAGAGGTGGCCGCTGGGGATCGAGAGGGGTCCAGGTGACCTTGTTTGGATCAGAGGTTGAAGTACTGAGAGATCTTTCGTACCGGATAGAAGAACGTTTACAGAAAGAACCATGGGTTGTCTCCGTCTTTAATCCAAGAACACGTCCGGGTCCGGAGTTACAATTTCATCCAGACCGTGAACGCATTGCAAGAATTAATGTGGGTACACAGGAAGTAGCTTCGGAACTAGGTGCTCAGGCTCGTGGATCCAGAGCTGGATATTTTCGACAGGAAGGCCGGGAAGTTCCCATTGAAATTCGAAACGACAGGACCTGGTTTCAGTCGAGAGAGGATCTTTTTTCCATGGAATTGCTTCAGTTAGAGGATGTCAGGATGCCCGTACTGGCGTTGGGATCGTTCGAGTTGACGGAGAGTTTTCAGAGTATCACCCGAAGAGACCGGGAGATTATCCTGGATGTAAATGTAATGGTTCAGGGGAATGAAGACCAACTGAGAGGCAGCATTGACCGCATATTGAGTGAGGAGTTTCAGTTTCCGGATGGATATCGGTACGACTTCAGTGGAAGGGTGAGGCTTCAGGATGACAGTGCCCGGGAATTGGGAATTGCGTTTATTTTCGCTCTGCTGCTCACATATATGGTAATGGCCTCACTCTTTGAAAACTTCAGGGATCCGTTTATTATCATGTTTGCCGTCCCTCTTGCCTTTTTTGGTTCCTTGGTATTTCTGTTCATCACTCAAACTCCTTTAAGCGTTCCCGCATACATCGGTATAGTGATTCTGGTTGGAATTGTCGTAAACAACGGAATTGTTCTTGTGGATTATATCCATCAGAAGACGAAAGGAGGTTTAAATGCAGATTTGGCCGAAGCCGGGGAGCTGGATCAGCGGGCATACATCACGGCCTTTCTTGAGGCATGTAAGCGGCGAATGCGGCCTATTTTACTTACCGCTATGACCACCATATTTTCTATGATCCCGCTGGCACTGGAGTTTGGTGCAGGATCAGAAACCTGGAGCCCGCTGGCCCGATCCGTGATAGGCGGACTGGCTTTTGCAACCCTGCTTACCTTGTTTGTTGTCCCCTCTGTGGTCATTGCAATTTCAAGAAAAAGAAGAAGCATCTTTAAGAAAAAGAACATCTCTGCTGCGGATTCTTCCTGAAAACAAAGCCTCTCTTTTTACAGATTATTGCGTTTTTTTCCAGACTTTTTTGTTTATTCCATGTACTGTTATCTATAACTGCGACTTTTAATTCAAAATGGCGGACATATGAAAACTGTATATGGGTATCTTTTTTTGATGAGTCTTTTGCTGGTTTATACGGCGTGTGGAACCGAAGAACAGAAAGTTCGGGAGCAAGCGGATCCCAAAGCGCATGTATTATTATTGACCGGTGGCGGATGGCATGACTATGATGTTCAAAAAGAAGTGCTGGTGAACATGCTTGAAGAGGAGTTGAATATCTCCGTAGATGTAGATCATTCTGCCGGGGATTCATCCGAAGGAGAAATAGACTTCCACCTTTCCTTTGAATGGGCTGAAACCTATGACCTGGTTATTTATAATATGTGCTTTGACCAGCATCACCGGTTAGAGGAATCCCGGAATGTTGTTCAGGCGCATGTCGATCATACGCTTCCGGCCGTTGCGATTCACTGTGCCGTACACAGTTATAATTTAGAGGAAGAAGATGCCTGGCATCTTTTTTTAGGAGTACGATCCGTGGTACACCAGGATCACTTTCCTTTTACGGTTGAAGTTTTGGAACCCGCTCATCCGATCATGGCTACCTTTCCGGATGAATGGGTAACGCCCAATGGAGAATTGTATAATATCATCCGGCTGTATGATGAAACAGTGCCACTGGCTCATGCCTACGGTGAAGAGACCGGAGAATATCAGGTAACTACATGGACCAACAACTACGACGGAGTTCCCGTATTTGGTACAACCATAGGCCATCACAATGAAACGTTCAGCCACCCCGTGTTTCTTGAAAAAATTAAGCGAGGGGTTCTGTGGGCACTGGATGGATTTGACGAAGAAGGAAATCCTCAGCCCGGATGGATGCTTCCCTGAGTTGGCCGGATGCAGAGGAATGTCAGCATCTTTTACTGAAAAAATGGGATAGCAAAAAAGCCTCCTGCACCTCTCTCTTTTACGGATGGAAACGTTGAATTCCCGGGGAGTTATTTTGCCCCAAAAAGGATCCGGGCGTCGTACTATTTTGGCTTGGAATCGCTTTTTTATGGAATTGCAAACGGTATGTAATTTCATTAGCTTAATTTCGATTGTTTGTTACAATTCATGCAGGGATTATCCAATCTGCCACTTTTAACATCAAAAATGGATGAAAGAATATGGATCAAAAAAAACCAAATGAAACTACAGGGATCACTCGTCGTGACTTTCTCGGTAAAAGTGCATTAGCCACTGCCGGGTTCACGATCTTGCCGAGTTATGTCGTAAGCGGACTGGGGCACAAAGCACCCAGTGACAAGCTGAACATTGCCGGTGTTGGCGTTGGCGGAAGAGGCTTTGGTGTCCTCCGTGGAATGGAGTCCGAGAACATTGTTGCATTGTGCGATGTAGACTGGGCCTATTCCAAAGGGTGCTTTGAGCACTATTCTAATGCCAAACGATATTGGGATTATCGGAAGATGTTTGATGAAATGGGCAATGACATTGATGGTGTCGTTGTTGCAACATCAGATCACACACATGCCGTGGTTGCCGCGGATGCGATTACTATGGGTAAGCACGTGTTTGTTGAAAAACCACTGACACATACCGTATACGAATCACGCTTGTTGACGAAATTAGCCGAAAAGTATAAAGTTGCTACACAAATGGGAAATCAGGGCGCATCGGATGAAGGTGTGAACCTGATGATCGAGTGGATTGCTAACGATGTGATCGGTGAAGTAACCAAAGTAGAGTCGTTCACAGACCGGCCGATCTGGCCTCAGGGTCTCAATCCGCCCAGAGAAGAAATGACTGTTCCGGATACCCTGGACTGGGATTTATTTATTGGTCCGGCGAAATGGCGCCCCTATCATGAAATTTATACCCCGTGGAATTTCCGCGGATGGTGGGATTTTGGAACCGGTGCTCTCGGCGATATGGCATGCCATGTTCTGGATCCGGTTTTTAAAGCGCTTGATTTGGGCTACCCGACAAAAGTACAGGGAAGTTCAACCATGTTGCTTCAGGATTGCGCTCCCGTAGCTCAAAAAGTACGGCTGACCTATCCTGAAAGAGTAAGTCAACGGCTTGGAAGCTTGCCGCAAGTCACCGTGGACTGGTACGATGGTGGCCTGGAGCCCCTCAAACCTGAAGGCTGGCCGGAAGGAAGAGATATGAATCACCGTGGCGGTGGTGTCTTGTTCCACGGTACAAAAGACACGCTCGTATGTGGATGTTATGGTGCAGATCCGTGGTTGCTTTCCGGTAATGTTCCGACAGGCATACCCAAAACAGAACGCCGGGTAGAAACGAGTCACTATATGGATTGGGTGCGGGCGTGCAAGGAAAGCCCCGAAAATCGTACCGAGTGTAAATCCTCTTTCGATATTGCCGGTCCGTTTAATGAGATGGTCGTTATGGGCGTATTGGCTGTCAGGCTTCAGGAACTCAATAAAGAACTGGAGTGGGACGGAGAAAACATGCGCTTCACCAATATCGGAGATGATGAAGAAATCCGCATTATCATTGAGGATGGATTTGTTATTGAAGACGGACATCCGACGTTTAGCAGGGATTATACCGATCCGATCAATGCCAAAGCTTTTGCGGAAAGCCTCGTGAAAACCAAGTATCGTGATGGCTGGAAATTGCCGGATATACCTGCATAGGCGGCTGTCTTTAGCTCGTAAGAGGTTTATTTATGATGTACTACCTGAATAAAATTTCAGGAAACGTATTCTTCCGAATCATCCCGGCCTTTCTTATTTGGGCCGGGATGACCGGATGTGCTTCGGAATCGCCGGAACGGGAATCCGAACAACAGCCAGGCCATGTAGTGGAATGGCGGATGTTGTTTGATGGAACAACAACGAACGGATGGCGTGGATACAACCGGCCTGACTTTCCGGAAGAAGGATGGGTGGTAGAAAACGGAGTGTTGCATTGTAAAGGCACCGGTGGTGGTGATATTGTTTTCGATGAGACGTTCAAAGACGTTCACCTTTCTCTGGAGTGGAAAATTTCAGAAGGTGGAAACTCTGGTATTTTTTATCTGGGACAGGAAATAGAAGGACAGCCTATCTGGATGACAGCACCGGAGATGCAGATTTTGGATAATGAAAATCATCCCGATGCGTTACAAGGAACAGACGGCAACCGAAAGGCCGGCAGTTTATATGATCTGATTCCTGCAGTACCTCAAAATACGCACCCGTTTGGTGAATGGAATGTAGCCGAAGTCCGTATTCAAAACGGGCATGTGATTCATCGGCAAAACGGGGAAAAGGTACTTGAGTATCATCTGGAAAGCTCTGAATTTAAACAGTTGGTTCAGCAGAGTAAATTTGAGGACGTTCCTTCATTTGCCCGGTATGAAGCCGGGGTCATTGGACTACAGGACCATGGCGATGATGTCTGGTTCAGAAATATTAAGATTAAAGTTTTAGAAGATTAAACATGTATAACCGCCTGAATCTCGTGTGCACAGGCATCATAGCCTTCGCACTTCTGTTCCCCCTTCATGCGAACAGTTTGGCTTTGGAAGAAGATACCATCACCTTTTCCATCCAGGAAGTTTCTTTTATGATTTCGGGTACCTCTAATGTGCGGGACTGGGAAATCGAGACCGATGCAATGAAAGGAACCATTACAGGCGGACCGGCATTTTCTGATCCTGAAGCGTATATGGAGCACCCGGAAGCCTGGTTCAATCAGGTAGAACTTACGATTTCCAATAAAACACTCGACTCCGGGATCAGCGCCATGAATAGCACCATGCACCAGACGTTGAATTCAGAAGAGCATCCGCAGCTTACCTATGTGCTGGATGAAGTGGAGTATGTCTGGGGTGATGCAGAACCGATGGAGTTGACGTTTCTTGTTCACGGAACGGCAACAGCGGCCGGAAATGAGCATCGCTTCTCCGAAGAGATTATTATCAAAAAGTTGGGAGAGAACAGGTATGAAGTTTCGTCTGAAATGAAGCTGAACATGACCGATTTTGATATTGAGCCACCGACATTCATGCGCGGAGCCCTTCAGACCGGGGATGCTATGAACATTGCCTTCAGAATTGTTTTGACCTCTGAGTGAGGATAAGGTCGAATGGGGGCAACAAATACGTAAAGACGTATAATTATACGTCTTTACAGGTACAGCTCGGGCTACATTGCGAAGTGTGCGGGGATGGGTGGATGGAGTGTGGAGCTCGATTCAAGGAGATTGCGGATCGGGGTCCGCAATGACCAGTCAAGCTCGCAATGACAGATCAAGCCCGCAATGACAGGTCGGGGCGTAGTGGCTAGTCGGACCGGGGATGGAGTCAACGGATGCGTAAAGACGTATAATTATACGTCTTTACAGGCACAGCTCGGGCTACATTGACAGGTGTGCGAGAAGCGGTTGAATAAGGGTTGGTGCCAGACTCAGGGGGATTGCGGATCAAGCCCGCAATGACAGGTCGGGGCGTAATTGGGGCGTTGAGGGGGACGAGTGAGGCGTAGTGGCAGGCTGAATCCGTGTCCGTTTTCCGCGTCGAAGTATTCTGGAAGCGAATTGGAACCAACCACGCAATTCCATTTCGCTTACTCATTGAGGGCTTGAGTGCTGCTTAACCGCATTCAAAGAATTTTAGGCAGTCACCGTGAATTAAGCAACAATTCCATTTCAAGCAGTCATTGCGGGCTTGACCCGCAATCTCCATGCACAGGGTATTCCCGAATGCGGCGTGGACGGTGTTTTTGGTATTAGGAAAGTGAGGGAGAGGTCGAATAGGGGTTGGTGCCAGACTCAGGGGGATTGCGGATCAAGTCCGCAATGACGGGTCGGGCTACATTGACAGGTGGAACCACAATAATTGCGGAGCACTACTCTCTCTTCATACCATCAAATGCACTATAGTGTAATTAGAATAGACGCGAAGGAGTTAGTTACGTATATTCCCAAAGGATGATATTGTCAAATACTATTTCATCGGACGATATCATCATTTCTTTTCCATCTTTTTACATTAACCCCAACCACTATCGGTTTGAAATATGAATACCATTAAACGTACTCTATACACTATTGTGCTGGTTCTTTGCGCAACTTCTGTTTTAGCACAAGACGGAACCATCTACCCCCTTGACAGGCCTGAAGAGCCCAACGCCATCCCGCTGGGGACGGGTGGAGTAGAGGGCCAAACGGCTCCGGAATCATGGTTTCGTCAATGGGGAGACCCGATGGCACGAAATGTCTCCGAAGCCACACTTACTCCGTTTCTTCCTGATCCTGAAAAAGCAAATGGAGCTGCTGTGCTTGTCGCCCCGGGTGGCGGTTTCAGATGGCTTTCCATGGATAATGAAGGCTGGCAAGTCGCGAAAGCTCTTAACGAGCAGGGAATTGCCGCTTTTGTTTTGAAGTATCGTCTTAATCCGACACCGGAATCACTGGATGGGTTCAGAGAGTCCATGAATCAGACATTTGACGCAGCCGCAGCTCCACCACCGCCACCACCCGAAATTCCGGAAGGACAAGAAGTGCCAAGGGGTCCTTTCCCGAACCTTTCAAACCAGCTGGAAGATGCGGAAGCCGCCTATGCCATGATTGTTGAGCGCGCCGATGAATGGGGCGTAGATCTTGACCGCTTGGGTATGATGGGCTTTTCAGCCGGAGCGGGGCTTACCATGCATTCTACCCTGCATTCCGAAACAATGAATTTAGCTTTTATCGCTCCAATCTATGGTATGATGGGCGCTGTTGACGTACCAGAGAATGCGCCGCCTATGTTCAAAGTAATAGCCACCGATGACTTTCTTTTCCGTGGAGATTTTGGAGTCATTCAATCGTGGTATCAGGCCGGAATACCCGTTGAGTTCCACCTATATCAGGATGGGGGACATGGTTTCGGTCTTGGAAATCCCGGCCGAACCAGCAATCGTTGGTTTGAGGCCTTCATGCATTGGATCGATGTGAATGGCTTTTTAACCGCCGAATAAAGTCATCCGGTAAGAGCAATGTAGCGGTTTTGATCAGAGGGCAGGTGTCGCGCAAGGCCTGCCCTCTGCAATTAGATAGAGGTGAAGAGTTAGCCCCTTGCATTCCTTTGCTATACTCAAGACGATTTCTATCAGTAGCACCTTTGTTTTATAACCCTTTGCCTTGTCGTTCAAATTCCCAAAATTGTCGGG
>JASCXY010000380.1 GCA_030012235.1 Balneolaceae bacterium ANBcel3
AAGGTTTGAACGATTCGTGTTCTATATGTCGTTTTGCTCATAAAATAAGGACAAAGAAGGAACCATGATACGATCATTTTTTTATATTATCGCTGGAGTTATACTCGGAGCTGTTGCCGGATTCGCATACTGGCATTTTGTGGGGTGTATCACCGGTTCGTGCCCGATTACATCGATATGGTATCACGCAACCGCGTACGGAGCACTGATGGGAGGCCTTGCCGCAAAAATTCTGATGCCGGAGAAACCCTTCGGAGAAGCCGAAGAATAGAATCTTTTTTTCGGGGTACTTGGTATCGCTGTGGAGTTTTGTTATTTTTTATAATTGGTTGGTTGTAACTGTAGAATTATCAATAAGATCTCTTTTTAATTGCCTGTAAGGCCGCCCTTCGGATGACGGGCTGGAGATCTGTATATCTTAATTTCGATAAGACATGGAAGAAAGAAGACCTGTTCAGAAATTGCCGGATGAGCTTCTGAACAATCTCCCCGAATTGGTTCGAAATGAACTGGATGAGTTCGAGCGCCAAATCCGCAAGTTTCGTGAAGGACAGATGGGGGATATCAAAATGCAAAAAATCCGCCTGCAAATGGGTACGTATGCCCAGCGTCAGCCCGGCGTTCAGATGCAACGGATTAAAATCCCCTATGGCAGCCTGACACCGGATAAGTTGCGACGGCTTGCAGATGTGTCGAACACGTATGCCAATGCATTTATGCACCTGACGACCCGACAGGATGTGCAGCTATATTTTATCCTGCTGGAACATGTGCCAAATATGATGCGTGAGTTGGCTGATGCCGATATTACCACGAGAGAAGCATGTGGCAATACCATCCGAAATGTTACCGCCACTCCCTATTCAGGCACTTCTCCGGACGATGTTTTTGACGTGGCCCCGTATGCGGATGCTTTGGTTAACTATATGCTCCGTAACCCGATATGCCAGAACATGGGCAGAAAAGTCAAAATTGCGTTTGAAAGTAATGCCGTGAAAGACGATGCGGGATTGAGAATCCATGATTTGGGGTTCAGGGCGCACATAGAGATAGTGGACGGAAAACCCCGGCGTGGATTTGAAGTCTATGTCGGCGGAGGGTTGGGCTCCAATCCCATGCTGGGCCATCGTTGGCCGGAAATCATTCCCGAAGAGGAATTTATTCCATTTTCTGCCGCTGTCATCCGGATATTTGACCGGTATGGTGAGCGAAAAAGCCGTATGAAGGCCCGGATGAAGTTTTTAGTTAAAAAGCTTGGTTTTGAAGAGTTTCGGAAGCGGGTGGAAGAAGAGCGTCGCGTGTTGAAGCCGGAGCCGGAATGGACGTCCTGGATCGAGGCGGCTCATCGCCTGGACACTCCTCCGGAAGAACCGGTACCGGAAGTGAACATAAACGCAGCTATGGAATCCGACCCGGAATTCCTGGCCTGGAAGCGTGATGCCGTCGTCATGCAAAACACGGGAAAACACGCGTTGGTACACCTTCGTATTCATAACGGTGATCTGTCTTCCGACGATGCCCGAACACTGGCCGATATTTCCGAAAAGTATACC
>JASCXY010000381.1 GCA_030012235.1 Balneolaceae bacterium ANBcel3
GAGGTTTGAACGATTCGTGGTCTATATGTCGTTTTGCTCATAAAATAAGGACAAAGAAGGAACCATGATACGATCATTTTTTTATATTATCGCTGGAGTTATACTCGGATCCGTTGCCGGTTTCGCATACTGGCACTTTGTGGGGTGTACCACCGGTTCGTGCCCGATTACATCGATATGGTATCACGCAACCGCGTACGGAGCACTGATGGGAGGCCTTGCCGCAAAAATTCTGATGCCGGAGAAACGCTCAGGAGAAGCCGAGGAATAGAATCTTTTTTTCGGGGTACTTGGTATCGCTGTGGAGTTTTGTTATTTTTTAGTATTGGTTGGTTATAACTGTAGAATTATCAATAGGATCTCTTTTTAATTACCTGTAGGGCCGCCTTTCAGATGACGGTCTTGGGATCTATATATCTTAATTTCGATTAGACATGGAAGAAAGAAGACCTGTTCAGAAATTGCCGGATGAGCTTCTGAACAATCTCCCCGAATTGGTTCGATATGAACTGGATGAGTTTGAGCGCCAAATCCGCAAGTTTCGTGAAGGACAGATGGGGGATATCAAAATGCAAAAAATCCGCCTGCAAATGGGTACGTATGCCCAGCGTCAGCCCGGCGTTCAGATGCAGCGGATTAAAATCCCCTATGGCAGTCTGACTCCGGATAAGTTGCGTCGGCTTGCAGATGTGTCGGACACGTACGCCAATGCATTTATGCACCTGACGACCCGGCAGGATGTGCAACTTTATTTTATCCAGCTGGAACATGTGCCAAATATGATGCGTGAGTTGGCTGATGCGGATATTACCACGAGAGAAGCGTGTGGCAATACCATCCGTAATGTAACCGCCACTCCCTATTCTGGCACTTCTCCGGATGATGTTTTTGACGTGGCCCCGTATGCGGATGCTTTGGTTAACTATATGCTTCGTAATCCGATATGCCAGAATATGGGCAGGAAAGTCAAAATTGCTTTTGAAAGCAATGCCGTAAAAGACGATGCCGGATTGAGAATCCATGATCTGGGGTTCAGAGCGCACATAGAGAAAGTAGATGGAAAACCCCGGCGTGGATTTGAAGTCTATGTCGGCGGTGGACTGGGCTCCAATCCCATGCTTGGCCATCGTTGGCCGGAAATCATTCCCGAAGAGGAATTTATTCCATTTTCTGCCGCCATCATCCGGATCTTTGACCGGTATGGTGAAAGGAAAAGCCGTATGAAGGCCCGGATGAAGTTTTTAGTCAAAAAGCTTGGTTTTGAAGAGTTCCGGAAGCGGGTGGAGGAAGAGCGTCGTGTGTTGAAGCCGGAGCCGGAATGGACGTCCTGGATCGAGGCGGCTCACCGCCTGGACACCCCCCCGGAAGGGCCGTTACCGGAAGTGAACATAAACGCAGAGATGGAAACCGACCCGGAATACCTGGCATGGAAGCGTGATGCCGTCGTCATGCAAAACACGGGAAAACACGCATTGGTACACCTTCGGATTCATAACGGAGATTTGTCTTCCGACGATGCCCGAACGCTGGCCGATATTTCCGAAAAATATACT
>JASCXY010000382.1 GCA_030012235.1 Balneolaceae bacterium ANBcel3
AGGCAAGGTAGGCAGCGTACAGTTTGCCAACCTTCCAGACGGCTGGATCGCTGTTCAGAACATAAGTGAAGAAGGCGAAATTCGATTCGCTTTGGCAGGAAGTACGCCGGTTCGCCCGGGCGCGATTGCAGACATTGTGATCGAGCTGAGTGGCGATGCCGAAGGGCTTAGCCTGCGTGGCGAAGGAAATGTAAACGGCAGTTCGTATAATCTGGGCACACTGGAAGGCCTGAAGCAGCTTCCTGCTGAATTCAGCCTGAGCCAGAACTATCCGAACCCGTTCAACCCGACGACCAATATTCGCTACGAATTGCCGGCAACGGCAGAAGTACGGGTAGATGTATATAACATCAATGGTCAGCGAGTCCGCACCCTTGTAAACAACGAGCAGTCTGCCGGCGTGCATACGCTGAATGTAGACATGTCGCACTTTGCGAGTGGGGTATACCTGTACAGAATCCAGGCCGTATCCGCGGAAGAGACCTTCACATCGACTCGAAAAATGATTCTCATTAAATAAAGCAGGAGGGCATGAGGCGGCGCAGAGGCCGCCTGTGTTCTTTTATCAGAAGCCGTTTAAAAAGGCCGGTACAATCTTCGTTGTACCGGCCTTTTTTTGTAGTATACGTTGAAATGTACTAAAAGCCGATGAGGAGAGTTATAGCAGGTATGCAATCAACCATCATGTGGGGATAACGCCGGATGAATGGTGTTGAATGTGTGCAGTAAAAGCCATGAACGGGTTATGATTACGATGATATTAAATGGAACAAAGGAGAACCAGAAATATTTGGTTATAAAGAAGTGATTTGACTAAATTGCAAAGGATATGCAATCATTTGAATAAACGAGGTTCTTTATGAAAGGAATGCTTACAGGATTATTTGTCGGGATTATTTTATTTGTATCTGGTACGATACAGGCTCAGGATATTGTTATTGATTACGGTGGGCCTTATGAAGGGATGCCGGGAGATACCATTTGGTTTGAAGTTTCTTTAAGTGATGTGTCAGGACTGCAAATAGGTAACTTCAACTTCACAGTACAGTTTGATGGAGAATTATTTGAAGATTTGGAGACCGCCGATATTTTTGACGGTCCTGTTGTTCCCACCACTACGGTTAAAAACGCCCGTACTACAGAAGAAGTTCGACTTGCATGGGCAAGTACATCTCAATTTTTACAAGGCTCAGGCGTCTTGTTTTCGGTTAGAGCCGTGCTTTCTGATGTGGGTTATAATGAAAACGGGATTCGTATTGAACGTTATGTCTTGGGAACTGACGCACAGGGGTTTGATATTGAACCACCGTTTCCATATAGCATTCCTGTGCATGTTTATGATTCTGAACCTGCAGAAATCGACGTAGATACTTCTCTTCTGGATTTTGAAGATGTGATTATTGGCCAAACAGCCTCCTTATCATTTACGATTTCAAATCCCGGAGTTTCTGATCTTGCCATTATCAGCCTGACGAATGCTAACAGTGCTTTTTCTGTAGACGATATAGCGGACGCAGTAATCTCTCCTTCCGGTGAGGTAGAAGTAGAAGT
>JASCXY010000383.1 GCA_030012235.1 Balneolaceae bacterium ANBcel3
TTTCATCTACTTCTTCGGATTCATTTTGAGAAACAATTCCAACAATGCTGTATTTCCAGTTGGCCTTCGATCTCAGCTTTCTTATCAGTTCCGGAGTTTTTTCATTGATTCCTACCAGCAGCAGCCTTCGCTCAACAAAACTACCCGGGACATTGGGTATTCGGCCGGAACGGTTAATCATAAAAAGCCGGACGAGCACCAGGATAAGCGTACTTGAGATAGCGCTCAATAACAAAACCAGTCTGGAAAAAGCGAGTTCTCTGAGAAAAAAAGTTACCAGAACCACTCCTGCAAAAGCAATTCCTGTGCTTTTCACAATAGCCGGCACCGACAACCGATTTTTACCATACAAGTCGTAGTACAGTGCAGAAGCCAGGAAAAAGCCACTTAAAATCACATTAATTGCAAAAAAACTAATATTGTAGCGGCCAGGCATATCAAAAAAGGAGATATCGAATCTCCACATAAAAAAAATGATAACGAAAATATTCAGCAAAGATATTTCAAAAACCGGCTGCGATAACTTTTTAATGAGTGTATTCAGATAAGAAATAAACCCTTTAAGAATGATCCCGGACAAGACAAATAACCTGAATAATAGGGTATAGCCAAAACTATAGTGCTTGGTAAAAAACTGATACATGGCCTTATTGAAGGTAAGGACATAATCCAGGTTTTCCTTTTTTGTACTTTCTCCTTTATAGTGGATAATACTGGTTGAAGGGACATAGTCAATATTCCAGCCTTCTTTTGTTATTCTATAACACAGGTCGATGTCCTCTCCATACATGAAAAAGCGTTCATCAAACCCTTTTATCTTTTTCAGGACATCCGCTCTGCAGAACATGAATGCACCGGAAAGGACAGGAACCATACCTTCTTTGTCTTCATCCAAACCGCCCATATAATACGCTGAAAAGCGTTTGCTTTTTGGAAACAGGCGGTTCATCCCAAGTATTTTCCACAAAGCGGACATAGGGGTAGGCACAGATCTTCTTGACTCGGGAGCAAATGTACCATCAGGATTCAGAATTTTGCAACCCGCAGCTGCACTTTCAGGGTGCTTTTCCATGTGATTAAACATGGTTTGCAGCGTATCTTTTCGCACCAGAGTATCCGGATTGATCAGCAGGATATACTTTCCATTTGCTTTATGGATGGCCTGATTATTTGCCTTGCCAAAACCAGCATTATCTTTATTAGCTATCAGTTGCAGATCAGGAAACCTTTTTTTCAAATAGTTTACAGACCCGTCAGAAGAAGCGTTATCCACTACTATTACTTCAACCTTGAGTTTTTCTGAAGCTTTTTGAACGGAACCTAAAAGATTTGCAACAAATTCTTTAACGTTATAATTAACAACAACTACAGAAACGTCAAATGGGTAATCAGAATTTATTTCGGGTTCCATCTACTACTCTATTTGCCGGATTATGGAGAAATAGCGAACCGAGGTGAATCGATACACAGAAAATAAAAAGAATGTTCCACGGTTCCTTTCCTCCAATAGAATGTACAGAGATAAAATATACATCTAACCCATT
>JASCXY010000384.1 GCA_030012235.1 Balneolaceae bacterium ANBcel3
TAAATTTCGGTTACATTTCCATCCGCATCTATTTTAACATCTTCACACGTTATGATAAATGCGCTTTTCAGGCGAACAGAGCGCCCGGGTCCCAGCCGGAAAAACTTTTTAGGCGGCTCTACCATAAAATCTGACTTTTCAATATATAACTCTTTGCCAAAAGGGATCTCACGGGTTCCGTCGGCTTCATTTTCAGGGTTATTTTCGCTCACCAGGTTTTCCGTTTCACCATCCGGCCAGTTGGTGATAATCAGTTTTACCGGATCAAAAACCACCATTCGCCGAAGTGCTACTTTATTTAAATGCTCTCTGGCACAAAACTCAAGCAGGGAAACATCAATCAGGTTATCTCGTTTGGCAACACCAATCCGGGCACAGAAATCCCGGATGGATTCCGGAGTATATCCACGCCGGCGCAGACCGGAAATAGTAGGCATGCGGGGGTCGTCCCATCCCTGAACATAGCCCTCATTCACCAACCCCAACAGTCGTCGCTTACTCATCACCGTATAAGACATATTCAGTCGGGCAAATTCATACTGACGGGATGGAAATAATCCGAGCTTTTCAATAAACCAATTATAGAGATCACGATGCGGAGCAAACTCCATGGTACAAATGGAGTGAGTAATTTCTTCAATGGCATCGCATTGGCCATGCGCCATATCATAGGTTGGGTAAATACACCACGCATCTCCTGTCCGGTGGTGTTCAGCAAACTTAATCCGATAGATGATCGGATCCCTCAACAGCATATTGGAGGAAGCCATATCAATCTTTGCCCGAAGTGTTTTGGAGCCTTCCGGAAACTCTCCATCTCTCATTTTTCTGAACAATTCCTCATTCTCTTCGGGAGTTCTGGAGCGATACGGGCTCTCGGCACCCGGGCTTGTTGGAGTACCCTTCATGAGGGCAATCTCTTCGGATGTGGAATCATCTACATAAGCCAGCCCTTCCCTGATCAGTGTTAACGCAAAGTTATATAACTGCTCAAAATAATTGCTCGCATATACTTCTCTCGCCCATTCGTATCCCAGCCAGGCCACGTCTTTTTTAATATTTTCGACGTATTCTATGGTTTCTGTTACCGGATTGGTATCATCGAAGCGTAAATTGGTCTGTCCGCCATATTTCTTTGCCAGGCCAAAATTTACGGATATAGACTTGGCATGACCTATATGAAGGTATCCATTGGGCTCTGGCGGAAAACGGGTCAATACCGTTGAATGCAGGCCTTCTTTTAGATCGTTTTCAATTATTTCTTCAAGAAAATTTTTGGAAGCGCGTTCTTCCACAGGAGAATCAGACATTAGACGCAATATTAAAGCATTATAAACCGTGACGCCCACCCCTTTTGCGGTAGACGACTATTCACCAATAATCGGGAAATATAGCTATAAATACGGAGAAATATAGCATCCAGTCTGATTAAAAACTCCTTGCTCTATGATATCTTAATTCACTTTTACGTGAGTAACTTCTATTCGGTTGGTTTCTGTAAGGCCACCGTCAAAGATATTTTCCAACTGAT
>JASCXY010000385.1 GCA_030012235.1 Balneolaceae bacterium ANBcel3
AACTTTCGGAGTTCAGAACAACAGTTAAATAAAGCGGTAACTTATTGTAAATCAATAAAATAAAAGAGAATAAGTCCTCTGGTTTTTGTATTTTAAAAGTGCTCTAAACAATTAGAATACAACCAGTTAGAACTTATTCTCATGGATACCAAGTTACAAATATGTACGATCAAAAACATCACCTGGCTTTCGGCATGGGTCAAGCAATTTTGTCCGGGCAAGACGCTTCGTCAGGCCGGAATAAAAAAACGGTCCGGCATTGCGGCGGGGTGGTTGCTGCAGTTACTCCTTGTTCTGCCATTTTCCGATTTACGCGTCTATCAACTTCAACGGGCCTCAGATGGCCTTCCCCATCGAAGCACATTTTATGACTTTCTGGGGCAAACCACCTATAACTGGAGAATGTTAGTCTTGATGGTCTCACTACGGCTAATAGAAGAGCTCCAACCACTGACTTCGACCTCGCAAGACCGGGTTCTGATTGTCGATGACAGTCCGTATAAACGCGATCGCAGTAAGAAAGTGGAATATCTGGGACGCCAATATGATCATAGCAGTCATAGCTGGTATCGGGGCTATCGCATGTTGACCATGGCATGGAGTGATGGACACAGCCTGGTGCCTGTGGACTTTGAATTGCTCACCAACAGTGATACCAACAAACGATTGGGAGAACAACCCGAGGTGGATCTGAGAACTCATTTGGGTCGGCGGTGCGTGGCGGCTACCAGCAAAGCAACCGACCAGGCACTGAATATGCTGGACCGGGCCTTGAAAGCCACTGTACCGGCGGACTACCTGGTCTTTGACAGCTGGTTTGCACATGCAGGTCTGTTGCATAAGCTCAGCCAGCGCCTGCCGGTGGTTTGTATGTTGAAGAACTCCGGGAAAATCAGCTTTCGCCATGGCAAGCGTATTTATCAGCTCAAAGGGCTATATGAGAAGGTGGCTGGGCGCAAGCGCTCCAAAAAATCAAATGAGCACCAGATCCTTGGTTCGATAGTTGTGGATATGCTCAGCGGACCCAGGGTGCGCATCGTATTCCTGTGCGACCGGCGCAATCCCGAGCAATGGCTGGCACTGGCCAGCACCGATACCTCGCTTACCCCGGAGAGAATCTGCCGCATTTATGCCAAACGCTGGGCCATAGAGGTCTTTTTCAAGCAAACCAAGCAACAGCTCGGACTGGCCCGTGAGTTTCAGGTTCGCAGCTATGCCGCCCAGATTGCTCACACAAGTATCGTTTTACTGCGTTATATGATGTTGGAGTATTACCGGCGGCAGTGCAGCGATGAGCGGACGATACCGGGGTTATTTCAAGCCTATGTCCGAGAACTACAGATGCTGACCGTCCATGTGTGCATTCAGCTGGTCTTGCTGGAAGTACTGCAGTTGATTGCACGTCAAGGCCAAGGGTATTTGTTAGTGCAGGTTATTGAGCTGGTAGGCAGGTTTTACCAGACTCATCCATGGTTACAAGCCTTTCCTAATGAACAGGAAGGGATTAGTATGAACTCCGAAAGTTG
>JASCXY010000386.1 GCA_030012235.1 Balneolaceae bacterium ANBcel3
GAGTTTCCGATAATCGATATGGCACCGTGGCTTTCGGGTACTTTTACGTCCAGTCCGTCAATGATATACCAGCGTTCGGCCGGTACAGCATCGGCCAACTCTGTTTCAGAGACGACGTTGCCCGAAGCAATATAGGACGTCGTTCTGGAACCCGGATGACCGGTGATATCCTCTGATATGGATTCCACATGTATGGTAATGGCCATTTCTGAAAGTGGTTGAAGCAAAAAGTCGAAGGGGTCTGATACGATGGCCTCTCCGGGAGCTATCTCCAACGACGGAGAGCCATTGAAGAACACCTCTGTATCGGTATCTGAGATGATACGTCCGCCACCCGCAGACTGTGCGAAACGCACTTCTGAAATAACCACAGGTTCTGTCCCAAAACGATTGGATAAACGAAGTCGCAGGACTTCACCTCCTGCGGAAACTTTAACAATCTGACGCAGTGTATTTCCGCTTAGCCCCGGCTCAGGCGGCATATTGTGCGGTTCAACAAGCTGAATAGCGGTACTCCATGTCCCCACCCAATCCATTTCTGGGGTTGCAACTTTCCGTTCGCTTTCACATCCGGCAAACACTCCTGCAAATAGCGATATAACGACTAAAACTCTGAATTTCATAAATAACTCCTTTTACCGGCTCCGGTTTTTGATAATCCTGCTGAGATCCTGTCTTTTTTAAAATGTGTTGTTGAATAAAAACAGACGGATCGAATTCTATTCATACGGTATCTGTCACAGATCCAAGATAACGTATGCACATGACCTCCGCTTTAAAAATATGCGTTTTGTATCCAACATGCATGAATACTGTTAAATCAGCAACCACGTGCAAATCATTTATGCAAATGAATTGATTAATTATTATGTTGTGCCATGTTAAGCATAATATTTTAAGGCAGGGATTGCTAATCTTCATGTAGATATTCAATAACCGGGCACTGAACGTGGTCGGATGTTGTGTCCTATCATATCGAATGCATATTGGACGATACACTCTACGGCCTGGCTTTCATGGCTCCTCTTTTGCCATGGGTGCCGTTCTCTTTATTTCTACTGCTTTTTTGTTCATTAAACCATGAAATCTTCATATGCCTCTCACCCTTACGATACCCTCCCTTTTTAAAAGAACAGGCTGGACTGTGTTTTTTATACTTTTGCTTATTACAGCAGGTTGCCAGCCAAACCAAGACCGTACAACGACAGAAATGCCCCGGGAAAGGATTTCTATCAACGATGGTTGGCGTTTCATGAAGTACGACTCCCCTGAAGATGCCGATCATCTTATCTATGATGTTCGTCCCACGGATGAAGGATTTATTGACGACATCCAGGCCGATACCAAGCCAACAGAGGCGGTTCAGGTTGAAGCGGACCGGAAGGTTCTGAAACCGTGGATTCTTCCATCCGGCAATGCCTTTATCCGCAATACGGAAAATCATCATGTTCGTCCACCGGGTCAACCGGGACAAGACGTTCCCTTTGTACAGGCCGATTTTGATGACAGTAACTGGCA
>JASCXY010000387.1 GCA_030012235.1 Balneolaceae bacterium ANBcel3
GTATACATCCACTCACCGGCTTTTTATTTGCAAGCCATCCGGCCAGCAGAGATCCCATGGAATGCCCGTGAATAAAAACCGGAAGATTCTTTTCCATTGCTTCTCCGGTTTGAGTTTCTTTGTCTGCCTGCTTTTGTTCAATGAACTCAAACACACTCTCCACGTCCTTTTTCAGTCCCGCAACCGATGGCTCACCGGAACTTTTGCCATATCCGCGAAAGTCAAACAGCATCAAATGTACTCCTGCTTGTGCATAGGCTTCTATCAGTGGACGGGATTTAACCATCAGAAAGCCACTTCCTCCGATATAAAGCACCGTGGCGGAAGCTTTTTTATGCTCAAGAAACCAACTGTCCAGATGTTGACCGTCATCGGTTACTATGGTTTGTTGATGCAGTGTAAATTCTGGTATATCAAAATCAACTGGTGTGATTGTTCGATGGGCGTCAAAGACACTCTGCTCTCTGATTTCTATCGTGTTGCAGGAAAGCATGAGGAAGAGAAGGGAGAGAGCCAACGCCGTTTTTAGCCAGGGAAGAGGTATCATCGATACAGCCGAAGAGGAGTTCATTATTTATTTTTGAGGTCTTAATGTTAAATCACAAACCTTTGCCAAAATAAAAACGTTCAGTCCTCTTCCAGCGCCCTGAACCGGTGCTTTACTCCTCTTTCTGAAAAAATGTCTTTGGACGGAGGTCTTTTTATCCTATTAAAACCGTTGCTCTTTTCCCGGAGGAAAAAAGCAACGGTAAGCAAATCAAATGACTAAGTTATTTATTGTACAACAATAGCCTTGCTATAATTAAAGATAATAATACTATTCACTATCAGGACATTGGAGAAGCTTTCTTATTTAACGAGCGTCATCGCTCTGGAAAGCGTTCTTCCGTTGGTCTGAAGCTGATAGATGTACACTCCGCTGGAAAGATGGGCTGCATCAAACGAAACAGTGTGTATACCCTGGCCATAGCGTCCGTTTGCGAGTTCGGAAACCATCCTTCCGGTGATATCATATACCTTCAGTGTAACATCCGCTGTATGATTCAGCTCAAACGAAATATTGGTCGCCGGATTGAACGGATTTGGATAGTTTTGTTGCAAATGGACCCCTTCCGGAACCGCCCGTTCTTCTACAATGGCCGTTGTCGGGATTGAACTTGCATCCGTATTTCGTAGTACCGCTCCATCACGGCCCACAGCCCAGCCTTCGCCGGACTCGGTGATAAACAAACTGTTGAGTGAACCACCTGAGCGGGTGGATGCCCATCTCCAGCTATCGGCCAGATCATCGGAATAAAGGATATAACCATCCGCATCAACGGCCCATGCTCTCTGATCGTCAAGCAACTGGAGATCATTAAAAATACGAACGTTGGGATTTCTACGATTAACCCAGCTAGAACCCCCGTTTCTTGTTCTCAGCACGATTCCTCTTCCCCCGACAGCCAGGCCATTATTCTCATCGACAAAATCAACCGCATTCAAATCCAGGCTGGTATCGGAATTTGAAAAT
>JASCXY010000388.1 GCA_030012235.1 Balneolaceae bacterium ANBcel3
GTTTTCAGATTCCGATACCGGCCTGGATTTGAATGCGGTTGATTTTGTCGATGAGAGCAATGGCCTGGCTGTCGGGGGAAGCGGAATCGTGCTGAGAACAACAAACG
This sequence comes from Balneolaceae bacterium ANBcel3, assembly GCA_030012235.1. GTDB lineage: Bacteria > Bacteroidota > Rhodothermia > Balneolales > Natronogracilivirgulaceae > JASCXY01. The sequence goes on from JASCXY010000388.1 coordinate 108, forward strand.
GGGGTTCTAGCTGGGTTAATCGTAGAAATCCCAACGTCCGTATTTTTAATGATCTGCAGTTGATAGACGATCAGAGAGCATGGGCCGTTGATGCAGATGGTTACATCCTTTATTCCGATGATCTGGCCGATAGCTGGAGGTGGGCATCCACCCGCTCAGGTGGTTCTCTCAACAGTTTGTTTATCACTGAATCCGGCGAAGGCTGGGCTGTGGGCCGTGATGGAGCGGTACTACGAAATACGGATGCAAGTTCAATCCCGACAACGGCCGTTGTCGAAGAACGGGCGGTTCCGGAAGGGATCCATTTGCAACAAAACTATCCCAATCCGTTCAATCCGGCGACCAATATCTCGTTTGAGCTGGATCATACAGCGGATGTTACTCTGAAGGTATATGATATCACCGGAAGGATGGTTTCCGAACTCGCAAACGGACGCTATGGCCAGGGTGTACACACTGTTTCGTTTGATGCAGCCCATCTTTCCAGCGGAGTATACATTTATCAGCTTCAGGCCAACGGAAGAACGCTTTCCAGAGCGATGACGCTCGTTAAATAAGAAAGCTTCTCCAATGTCCTGATAGTGGGTAGAACTATTATCTTTAATTATGACCAGGCTATTGTTGTACAATAATTAAAATAGTCATTTGTTTTGCTTGCCGTTGCTCTTTTTCCTCCGGGAAAAGAGCAACGGTTTTAATAAGGGCAAAATACCTCCGTTCAAAGGCATTTTTCAGAAAGAGGAGCAAAGCACCGGTTCAGGGCGCTGCAAAAGGACTGAACGTTTTTATTTTGGCAAAGGTTTGTGGTTTAACATTCAGACCTCAAAAATAAATAATGAACTCCTCTTCGGCTGTATCGATGATACCTCTTCCCTGGCTAAAAACGACGTTGGCTCTCTCCCTTCTATTCCTCATGCTTTCTTGCAACACGATAGAAATCAGAGAGCAGAGTGTCTTTGACGCCCATCGAACAATCACACCGGTTGATTTTGATATACCAGAATTTACACTGCATCAACAAACCATAGTAACCGATGACGGTCAACATCTGGACAGTTGGTTTCTAGAGCATGAAAAAGCTCACGCCAGGGTGCTTTATATCGGAGGCAGTGGCTTTCTGATGGTTAAATCCCGTCCACTGATAGAAGCCTATGCTAAAGCAGGAGTACATTTGATGCTGTTCGACTTTCGCGGATATGGCAAAAGTTCCGGCGAGCCATCCGTTGCGGGACTGAAAAAGGACGTGGAGAGTGTGTTTGAATTCATTGAGCAAAAGCAGGCAGACAAAGAAATTCAGACCGGAGAAGCAACAGAAAAGAATCTTCCGGTTTTTATTCACGGGCATTCCATGGGATCTCTGCTGGCCGGATGGCTTGCAAATAAAAAGCCGGTGAGTGGTTATGTGT